>JBBRHS010000023.1:0-15823 GCA_038222385.1 Acidimicrobiia bacterium | reverse complement strand
GCCACTGCTTCGTCGCCCGCGCGATCAGGAGATGGCGGTGTCGCGGTCGACCACGATCTCGGCCGCGGTGAGCGCCCGGTTGTAGACCCGCACCTCGTCGATCCGACCCGCGAAGAACTCCGCGGCCCAGATCGCCGTACCACCGATCCGCAACGGGCCGTTCCCGTTCGTCATGCTCCCCGCGGCCGGAGCCGTCGCGACCAACGTGCCGTTCTCGTAGTAGCGGATGTTGGATCCGTCGAACGTCATCGCTGCGTGCGTCCACGTGTTCGCCGGCAACTTCGCCGGGTTCTCCGCGGCCCGGGTCGTGGTGCCGATGACGTTCCAGCCGCCCGCACCCCCGTACGGGGTGTTCGCTTCCAGCGCGTAGCTGAAGTCGTTGACCGCCGGGTTCTCCTTCATCACTCCGACCCGCCACGCGGTCCCGACCGCGGTCGGGTACAGCCAGGCTTCGACCGTCGCACCGGTCGTCAGATCCAACGACGACGCATCCGGAACCGTCACCCAACTCGACGTCCCGTTGTACGTCAACGAGTTCCCGAACCGGCCCGTCGTGTTCCACGTCGTGTCCGACGCGGTCCCGTTGTTCCCGAACAGCGACGAGTCGGCGATCGCGGTCCCCGAGCCGGCTTCGAACCCGTACGACGCCACCAGACCCGGATTGGCGATCTCGACGAAGGTCGCGGTGTAGGTCGTGGCCGTTGCGGGCGCGCTCACCGTGTGGCTCGCGGCACCGCCGTCGGACCAACCGGTGAACTGGTAGGTCTTGCCCCCGAGCAACTGCGGGCTCGGCGCGGCGAGCGTGTTCTGCGAACCGACGATGACCGTGCGCGAGAACGGCGCGGCCCTGGTGTCGGACGCCGCGGTGAGCTGCAGCCCGGTCGGGTTCGACTGGAATGTCATGGTGACCTGCTGCGGGGTGAGCCGTACCGTCTTGACGTCGGTGAGGCCGGTCGAGTCGGTCGCGGTGAGCTTGAACTCGAGGATGTTGTTGCCCTCACCGCTCCAGTCGGGCGCCACGGTGGTCCCGCCGGCGACACCGTCGAACGGGTCACTGCGCCGGGTGATGCAGTTGTTGCCTCCGGAGTCGCAGGTGAGGAGGCTCACCAGCCACGAGAGGCGCGAAGCCGGTAGGGCACCGCCGTCTTCGGTGTCGACACCCGAGCCCGAGAAGCTGATCGAGTCACCGACCTTCCACGTGAGCGCCGAGCTCGGCGTGCTGATGGTGGCAGTCGGCGGCGTATTACCCGACGCGATGACCGTCGAAGCGGTGCCCGACGCGCCCTGCGAGTCGGTGACGCGCAGTCCGACCGTCACGTTCCCGGCCGCGTAGGTACGGCTCGCAGTGACACCGGTCGCGTCGTCGTACTGCGTGTCGCCGTCGAGGTCCCACGCGTACGTGAGCGTGCCGCCCTCGGCATCACTGCTCGCCGACGCGTTGAAGTTCACCGTGAGCGGCGCGGCACCAGAAGTGGGTGACGCAGTGAAGCTCGCGACCGGAGGTGTGTTCGTCGGGAAGTACCGGATGCGGTTGATCGTGCCGTTGTCGATGTTCGGGTAGAAGAGATCGCCGTTCGGACCGACCACGAGGTCGACGATGCCACCCGTCGCGCGGTGGAACAGCTCGGCCTGGTTCGGGTCGGGCCTGCCATTGGTTCCCGGCCTCAGTCGCCAGATGCACCGACGGTTGTAATCGGTGAAGAACAACGAACCGTCGTAGCTCGCGGGATACGGCGTGATGCCGGCGCCCGTGGGCCGGTTGTAGTACGCCACACCGGCGATCGAGGAGCTGTTGGCGTTGCACCCGTCGCCGGGGACCGTGTTCGTGCTGTGGGAGTAGCTGTACACCGGAGGCGTGATCGCACTGGCCCCCTGCGTGTACAGGTTCTCGCACACGCCGATGTTCGTGCCGTCGTAGCCGGACTGGCGGTTGTTGCCCTCGTAGCAGGGCCACCCGAAGTTGAGGGGCGCGGTGAGTGTGGTGGCGTCGGGGATCGTGTTGATCTCCTCGCGGTCGTTCCAGCCGACGTCGCCCAACCAGATCTCGTTCGTGCCGCCCCGCATCGAGAAGCGGAACGGGTTGCGCATGCCGTAGGCGATGATGCGCTTCTCGTTCTCGTCGGCACCCGCCCGGTTGAACCACGGGTTGCCGGCCACACCGAGACCGGTGTCGGGGTCGATGCGGATCATGGAACCGGAGAGCGTCACCTTGCCGGTGGTGCTCTCGCGCGCGGTGATCCCGGGAGCTTGCGACCGGAGCGCGCCGCCCTTCGCGGTCGACGGGACCTGGTTGCCGCCGATGGCCGCGGGCGGGTCACCGCACGGGTTCTTCGGGGTGACGGGGTTCGTGGAGTTGGGCAGCGTGCCGCCGCCCTGGCCGTAGTCGACACCGTTGAAGCTCGCGCCGTCGCCGCCGGCTCCGTAGAGCTTGCCGTCGGTTCCGAAGATGATCGTGCCGATCGAGTGGCTCGCGTACTGCTGACACCAGTCTTCGACGAGCACCTGCTCGTTGGTGACCGCGCCGTTCACACCCGCGAGTGTGAGCTTGGAGATGCGACCGCTGACGACGCACCCGTCGGCGTCGCCACTCGGCGGGGTGGGGCAGCCGTCGAAGGTCTCGCCCGGTGACCCCCAACGGGGCGCGGGCGACGCGCTGCCGAGGATGTGGTCGTAGGTGTACTGGACGTAGATGTACGGGCGCGTCGCGCTGAAGTTCGGGTCGACCGCGAGGCCGAGGAGGCCGCGGTCAGCCCAGTTGTGGACCGCGGTACGGAGATCGGCCACCTGCGTGGGCGTGGTGTCGGTGAGCGAGTCGAAGCGCTGGATCGTCCCGCCCTTCTCCGAGACGAACACCTTCCCGTCGGGCGCGAACGCGAGCTCGGTCGGCACGAGCAGGTTCGACCAGAGCTCCTGGTCCTGGAAGTTGGCGGGCACCGCCGAGGCGGGCGGCGCCGTCGCCGCGGTGACCCCGATGAGGCCGCTGACCGCGACCATCAGGCTCAAGGAGATCGCGACGAGACGTCGCGTCTTCGCGGTTCGTCGGACGTCCATGCCCAGCCTCCACTTTCCCCACCGCAGTGTGAGGATTCCCAGTCGTGCCCCGTTTGCCCGTTTCGGGCAGGCCGGACACTAGGGCTTCAGGCAGCGTTTCGCAAGGCACACCTAGACTTCCTGCGCTGTTTCTGTGGGGAGGACGCACGATGGAACAACGGACTGGACATCGGACGGTCGGTCGGCGATTCCGGGTCCAGGTGGGGGCCGCGGTCGGGGCCCTCGCCCTGGTCGTGGCCGCAGGGTGCGTCCCGCCCTCCGCGGAGCGGGCGGTCGATCCTGCGCCGCTCATCGTCGATCCCGGGTCCCAGTTGATCGGTTGCGACCAGGCCGCCGATCGGGTCGTCGTCACGGCGTCGGCCCACCTCGACCCCACGTGCATCTACACCGGCGGGTTCGACATCTCCACCTCGGGGGTGGTGCTCGACTGCCGCGGCGCCCACGTCGAGGATCCCGAGGGCGACGACCGCATCGGCATCCTCGTCACTGCGCCGATAACGGTCGCGCTCTCCGACGTGACGGTCCGCAACTGCTTCGTGAAGGGATTCCTCAACAACGTGCGGGTCTCACGGGAGGGCTTCAAGAGTCTCGTGCAGGGATCCGAGTACGACGCCCCGTTCACCAACATCACGATCGAGAACACGCACCTCTACGAATCGCGCGGCGTGGGCGCGTACGTCGACGGCTACGTGACCGGAGTGACACTGCGGGGCCTCGAGATCAAGCGGGCCGGCAGCACCGGTGTGTACCTCGAAGCCGGCTCGAAGGACAACGTCGTCGAGGACAGCACGATCGCGTTCAACGGGTACAAGGAAGTGAAACCGGAAGGCCAAGCCTTCATCATCAACGGGATCGAGTTCCGCTACCAGAGCACCGGCCGGGAAGGGATCGCCGTCGATGGATCCCGGAACAACATCATCCGGCGCAACTGGATCGCCGGGAACTCCGCCGGAGGAATCTTCCTCTACAAGAACTGCGGTGAGTTCGCGACGACCCAGCCCGCCCAGCACTGGGATCGGTGGTACGGCGCCGACGACAACCTGATCGAGAACAACGTGATCACCACCGGCCCCACCGGGATCTGGGTCGGCTCGCGGATGGCGGAGAACACCTTCCCGATGGACTGCAGCGACCCGACCTACGTCACGAATCCGTCGGTCGCGCTCGACGAGGCGGCGAACAACGTCATCCGGGGCAACGCGTTGGGATACCTCTCCTACGGCATCCGCGTCGAGGACGACGGCACGCGCGTCGAGGGGAACACCTTCGGCAGCGGCGTGGGCCCGGCACTCGCCGTCGTCGTCGGGACCAAGTATCGAACCACCGAGCTCGACCGGCCGGTCGCGGGCACGGAACTCACCGCCAACACCGCGAACCTGCCCACGAACTCGGCGCCGTTCCGGTGGATCTGGGAGCACGCGTCGACCGCCGAGTCCGCCAACACCGCGAACGGTGCGCCGTCGGTGCTGATCGAGGGCACACAACCCCCGATCAACCCGTTCATCTTCGCGATCAGGATCTGGACGCCGTAGCACCGTCGGCGGGCACCCTGGCCCGCCCGGCCGGCGAGAAGTCGGTGCGATCGATCACGGAGGCCTCCTCGTCGCGGACCTCGAGCACCACCCGCTCACGTCGAGCGGTCTTGCGAGCCCGGGCCTCTGCCGCTTCGCGGGTGGTGTGCACCGACGACACCCGCGACGCACCTTCGCGTCGGACGACCCACGAACTCCCGCGCGGCGCAACGACCACGGCCGGCCGCGCCGGGGCCTCGGGTGCAGTGATGGACGCCGGGGCGGGAGGTGTCTTCGGTACTGCCCGGGGGATGGGCTCGGGCGAGCGGGGTGGGATCTCACCCCGCTCGCTCGATGCCGACCACGTGGCCCGGGCCACGGCCGGATCCACCACGACCCGGGGGCGCGGGCGTCGGTCGGTCGGGCGTGGCGCACGCCCCGGCATCAGGTCGGCCGCCCCGGATCCCGGGTATCGGGGAGCAGCTCGTTTCGCACGCACGCGACCGCGCCACACCGCGAGGCACATCGCGAGGGCGATCAGTGCGACGAGCGCGAGGTCGACGATCAGGAGCACGCTGGTTTCTCCCACCCTTCTCTTTCGGAGCCGACACCGGGATGTATCGGACGGTAGGCGCGGCCCCTCAAGCACTGGTCGCGGCGATCTGGGTCCCCCGACCCATGGGGTCAGGGGGTTCAATCACTGCGGGCTGGGAACCTTCGATGGGGGTTTCCGATATGGCGAACGCAGTATTCACACCACTCGGCTACGAAGACGGGTTCCGCAGGGGCCTGGCCTGGGCGTCGGCGGCACCGGTGACCGAGCTCCGGGAATTCGTGGAAGCGACCCGCAGCCGGGCCTGGACCGCGATCCCGGTCCGAGACGACTGGACGTCGTTGCGGGTCGAGCTCGCACCGCTCGTCGAGGTCGACGACCGCGAAGCGGTGCTCCGCCGTGACCCGTTCGTCACCGGCTTCGTCGAGAGCGCGTCGTTCCTCTTCTGGGACCCGGAGTGCGTCGACGACGGCGACGCCGACTGATCGAGACCACGAAGGTCGGGCCGGAGACCCGGTCGGTTCCTTGCCGAGGTCTTCCACGACACCCAGGTTGTTCTCACATCCGCTTGCGATGGTGATCTCTCCGCACCCGAATCCTCGGGTGTCCACGAGAGGAGTCACCATGCGCAAGAAGCTTGCAGCCGTCGGAGTCGCGTTGACGCTCGCGGGAGGAGGTGCCGGTCTCGCGCTGGTGGGACCTTCGACCGCACTGGCCGCCGACTCGGAATCGAGCGGGCAGCTCGCGGCTGAGGGCACCCGACCCGACCCGAAGGCCCGACAGGCCGAGGCCCTCCAGCCGTTGATCGACGACGGCACGATCACCCAGGCCCAGGCCGATGCCGTGCTCGCGGCACTCGAGGAGGCCCGGCCTCAGGGTAAGGGCCCCCGAGGGGGTCCGCGCGGGCGGGGTCCCGGCCTCGAAGCCGCCGCGACCGCGATCGGGATCGACGCGTCCGCACTGCGGACCGAGCTCGAGTCGGGCAAGACCATCGCCGAGGTGGCGGCCGACAACGGGGTCGAGGTGCAAACCGTGGTCGACGCGATCGTCGCCGACATGCAGAGCCATCTCGCCGAAGCGGTCGAGAGTGGTCGCCTGACCCAGGCCGAAGCCGGCGAGCGGACCGCCGACGCCGAGGAACGCGCCACCGCGATGGTCAACGGGGAGCTCCCGAACCGGCCGGGCGGCGAGGGTGGGGCCACCGACTGAGCCCTTCAGCCGCACCACACTCCTGCCCGACCCACGCCGATGTCACCCCCTTCCCCCGGGGGGTGACATCGGCGCGCCGAGCCAGGCAGCTCGGCCCCGATCGGTCGGCCGACCCGGTCGCGGTCGGAGCGGTAGCTAACGTGTCTGGTTTCCACCCCCGACGCCCAGGTGCTCCGTGATCGCGACGCTCCTCGCAGCCAAGAACGCCACCGAGAACCTCGGGGCCGACATCGAAGTTGCTCCCTGGGCCTGGGCGGCATTCATCGCCCTCATCGCCGTGCTCCTGCTCGCCGACCTGTTCCTCTTCCACCGCGACGCGCACGAGATCTCCATCAAGGAGGCGGCGATCACCAGCGCGTTCTGGGTGACCCTCGGGGTGTCGTTCACGTTCGTGATCTGGGCGACGCTCGGCGGCAGCGCGGCGGGCCAGTACCTCACCGGCTACGTCATCGAGAAGAGCCTCTCCGTCGACAACGTGTTCGTGTGGGCGGTGATCCTGTCGTACTTCGCGGTGCCGAAGCAGTACCAGCACCGAGTCCTCTTCTGGGGTGTGTTCAGCGCCCTCGTGCTGCGGGCGATCTTCATCTTCGCCGGGATCGCGCTGCTCGAGGCCTTCGACTGGATGCTCTACGTCTTCGGGGCGTTCCTCGTCTTCACTGCGTATCGGGTCGCGACCCACGACAACCAGGAGATCCACCCCGAGAAGAATCCCGTCCTCAAGTTGATGCGGCGCGTGATCCCGGTCACCAGCGACTACCACGGCCAGCACTTCTGGACCAAGATCGACGCGCGACGGTTCGCGACGCCACTCCTCGTCGTGCTGGTGCTCATCGAGGTGACCGACGTAGTGTTCGCGGTCGACTCGATCCCCGCGATCCTCGCGGTGACCCGGTCACAGTTCCTGGTCTTCACGTCGAACGCATTCGCGATCCTCGGTCTCCGGGCCTTGTATTTCCTGCTCTCCGGCGCGGCCGACAAGCTCCGCTACCTCAACGTCGGCCTGGGCGTCATCCTCGGATTCGTCGGGATCAAGATGCTGATCACCGAGCTGTATCACGTCCCGACGTTCCTCTCCCTCGTGGTGATCGCCGTCGTGCTCACCATCACCGTGATCGTCTCGTTGCGCGCCGACGCCCGTGATCCCGACCAGGGCGACGGGCCACAACTCGAGGAGGCGACCTGATGCCCGAACCCGGTGCAGGCGTCGCGACGATCCTGGTCGCCCACGACGGTTCCGACGGCGCGGCCCAAGCCCTGGCGTGGGCCACCGGGCTCGCTGGGCAGATCAGCGGCTCGCGGCTCGTCGTGGTGCACGCGTGGTCACCGCTCGACGAGCTCGGCAAGCACAAGCCGGGCGTCGACATGGCGACCCTCCACGCCGAAGCGCTCGCGACCCTGCGCGACGAGTGGTGCAAACCGGTGGCCGAAGCCGGCGTGCCGTTCGAGGCCCGACTCGTCGAAGACCTGCCCATCGAAGCGTTGTGCCGCACGGCCCGTGAGGTCGACGCCGACCTGCTCGTGTGCGGGACCCGTGGTCGCGGCGGAGTGAAGGGGCTTCTCCTCGGCAGCGTCGCCAAGGCGCTCCCCGGGAAGTCGCACCTGCCGGTGACCGTGGTCCCGCCCCGCACCTGAGGGCGACCGAGAAGGGGAAGTCGTGAGCGACGAGATCCTGCCCTTCCGCATCGACGTGACCGATGCCGACCTCGCCGACCTGCAGACCCGGCTCACCCGGACCCGCTGGCCCGACGCGGAGACCGTCGACGACTGGTCGCAGGGCATCCCGCTCCACCTCGACAAAGGCGGCAACTTCGCCGCCTTCGAACAGCCCGAGGTGTTCGTCGACGAGGTGCGCACCTTCTTCCGAACGGTGCGATAGTCCTTCCGTGGATCGCTTCGATCTCGACCAAGATGGCACCGTCGGCGACGAGGAACTCGCGTCCGTCGAGCCGCCGGCCCGGTGGCGACGGTTCGGGATCCGCGGGCCTGCCATCCTCTTCCGCTGGTTCCTGCGCAACACCAAGCGCATGGCCGTCCTGGTGGCCGGGGTCGTCGTGCTCGCGGCGGGGGCCGCGATGCTCGTGCTGCCCGGGCCGGGCGTCATCGTGCTCATCCTCGGCCTCGCGATCCTCGCCACGGAGTTCGCCTGGGCCGAACGGGCGCTCGACCGGACCTCCGACACCGCGGCCAAGGCGATGACGTCGATCTCCGGATCGCGAACGGGCAAGGTCGGTCTCGCGCTCGGCGGCCTCGGGATGATCGCCGTGGGCGTGGTCGTCCTCGTCTTGTTGCCGAAGTACTGGATGGCGAGCATCGGGTTGTTCATCGCCGGCGTGGTCGGGCTCGCGACCGTCCACCCCAAGGCGCAGCAGTGGCTCGCTGATCGCCAGCATGCGACCGCGGACCGCAAGGAGGCAGCCGCGGACCGAGGCGTCGCCGAAGAGAGCGGCGACGCGGAGGCCCGCTGAGCGCGCTGCGAGCTCGTCGCCGGGGACTCGGGGAACAACGAGTGATCCGGCGTGACACGATCACGGCATGCCGACCGTCGCCGCCAACGGGATCGACCTCTACTACGAGCGCTTCGGCGAGCCGGGCGACCCGGTCCTGCTCATGGTGAACGGCCTCGGGTCGCAGTGCATCCGCTACGACGACGAGCTGTGCGAGGCGTTCGTCGACCGCTACCTCCAGGTGATCCGGTTCGACAACCGCGACGTCGGGCTCAGCACGCACCTCGCCGAAGGTACGACGTACACGCTCGACGACATGGCCGCCGACGCGGTCGGACTCCTCGATGCGCTCGAGATCGAACGGGTCCACGTCTGGGGCTGCTCCATGGGCGGGATGATCGCCCAGCTCCTCGCGATCCACCACGCGCCGCGGGTCGCGTCACTCACGTCGATCATGTCGACGACCGGTGACCGCAGCGTCGGTCGGGCATCGCCCGAGATCGTCGCGAGCCTCATCGAGCTGAGCGTTCCCACCGACGACGTCGGCGTCGCGCTCGATCGAGCAGTGGAGAACGCGCGGGTCATCGGCAGCCCGGGCGAGTGGGACGAGGCGTGGCAGCGACGCCGCCAGCGCGCGTTCATCGAACGGTCCTACGACCCCGCCGGCGTCGGTCGCCAGGTCGCGGCGGTCATGGGCACTCCCGATCGGTCGGAAGGTCTCGCCCGCCTCGACGTCCCGATGCTGGTCATCCACGGCGACGTCGATCTTCTCATCGACGTGTCCGGAGGTCGCCGCACCGCCGAGCTCGTGCCCGGTGCCGAGCTGCTCGAGATCGAGGGCATGGGCCACGACCTCCCACCCTTCTACTGGTCCCCCATCGTCGAAGCCACCACCCAGCTCGTGATCAGCACCCTCTGAGAAGGCGCGCAGCCTGGATCAGTCCGGGTGGCAGTGGGGAAGTGCGTCAGGCAGGAACTCGTCGCCGCGGTGTCTTCCCGAGACGCTTCGGCTTCACCGACCGCCGCTTCGCGGGCGTGGTCGAGGCGGTCTTCTTCGCAGCGCGGTCACCGAACCTCATGGCGGCGGCCTGCTTCGAGACGCCGAGTGCAGCCCCGATGAGGGTCCAACTCCGCCGCTGCTTCCGGGCGGCACGTACGGCGGTGCGGAGTTGCGCTTCGGCGGCGGCCACCGCGCCGACCGCGATGCCGATGGCCCGGAGGTCGTCGGCGTCGCGCGCTGGTGTCTTGTCGGGGTCGAGAGCGTCAAGCCACGCCTCGGCTTCGGCCGCGGCCTGCGCAAGCTGTTCCGGGGTGCGGCGGGACATCGTCATCACCTTTCGAGGTAAGGGAAGAACTTCGGGCGCAGCTCCATCGCGTGGATGATCCAGTCGTCGAGGACAACGATTTCGAGCGGGGTGCCGTCGTGCGCAGGACCGATCACGAGGGAGCGTTCGTCCTGGTCGACGGTTGCGATCGGGTTGCGGAGCGCGTGGCGCATGTCTCGGGCCTTGATCCCGTGACGTCGGGCGCTCAGCGCGATCCGCATGACGACAACGTATCTTGACGGTGGGACAGTACCACACGACAAGGAACATTGACGTCGACATCGGCTTGCTGTCGGCGCGTGCCTGGATCAGTCGGCGTGGCAGTGGGGACCGGAACCGGGCGGGAGATCGAGCGCCGGGTTCCGGTCGAAGAACCCCGACGGGATGAGCAGGAACCCCGTGTACTCGACCGGCATGACCGGCCAGTCCTCCGGCCGCACGAAGTGGGTGACGCCGAACGTGTACCAGAGCACGACATCGGTGCCGGTGAGCGACCGGTCGGCCACCGTCCACGCCGGGAGGCCGTCGCCGCCCTCGTGCTGGTTCGGGTGCTCGCCCGCGGCGCGACGCTCGTCGCGCGCGTAGGGCGTCACCCACAGGTTGTGGCGCGCGAATCCCGCCCGCCGGCCGATCGGCGAGTCTGGGTGCGCGAGCAGCGTCGGCGTGCTCACCGTCGGCACGAGCTTGTAGGCGACCGGCTGGCCGAGCCCGTTGCGCACCTCGGGGTTCACGATCTTCCACGAACGCGACGTCGCGGGATCCACCTCACGCTGCGCGAGCGATTCTCGTTCGAGCACCGTCGTACGCGGACGGAACGCGTTGCCCCAGGGGTTGTCGGGGCCGAACGGCACCGTCTCCGCGTTGACCTCGTGCACCTCGTTGACGGGACCGTCGACGTCGAGGTCGAGACGCGCGCAGAAGAGGTGCTGGTGGTGCGGGGCGGCGACACCGGGTGCGACGACGTTGGCAAACTCGGGTTCGGTGCCGGGCTCGATCGCCATCGGCGAGACGATGCCGGTCAGCTTCACCTCGAGCTGGATGTTGCCGTCGAGGTAGAGGTACCAGAAGAAGCCGTACTCGTAGTTGCCGACCGTCGAGAAGTTGCTCACCACGAGTCGGCGGCTGCGCCGCACCTCGCTGGTGCCGCCCCAGAGGTCGACGTGCTTCCACAGGACGCCGTAGTCCTCCTCGTGCATGCAGATCGCGTTCTCGATGATCCACGGCTGGCCCTGCTCGTTGGCGAGGGTCGCGTCGAAGTAGTGGATCTCACCGAGGCAGTCGCAGCCCAACGTGAGCGGCTGGGTCATGCGCCCCAGGCCCCACTCCCCCGCGTCGAACGCGTTCTTCCAGCCGTGCAGCGGACCGGGGTCGCCGTACGGGACGACCATCTCCGACACCGACGCGCGGTGCACGATCGAGCGGGCGCGACCGTGGTCGTCGTAGGTGATCCGGTGGAGCACGAGACCCTCGTAGGGATCGAAGCCGATCCGGAAGGAGAAGGGTCCCCATTCCACGAGGTTGCCGTCGACGGTGAAGCTCGGGCCCTCGGGCTGGGTGATCTCGAGCGGCTTGAGGCCGGTGCGCAGGGGCTCGTGGTCGGCCGCGAAGTAGCGCGCGTGCTCGGTGGGCAGGGTCGTCGCGCCGTGGTCGATGACCTCGATGACCTCGTTGCGGCCCAGGTCGAAGTGCACGATCAGACCCTCGATCGGACGGGCGTACCCGTTGTCCTGGGGGTCGGTGCGCAGGAACGCGATGCAGCGGGCGATGCGCCTGTCGGTCTCGGCGTCGTACCCGAAGCTACCGGCCGGCCACGGGTCGATCTGCACGAGGTCGAGGTCGGTGATGCCCCGTCGCGCGAGCGCGGCGACGAACTCGGGGTGCTCCTTGGTGGTGAACACGGCGCCGACGGATTCCTCCATGAGCAGCGCGGGTCGCATCCCCTCGATCGGCCGCCACTCCGTGACCGCCGAGGAGTCGAGCGACACGATCGCCTCGTGCATGCGCAGCTCGGGGCCGTCGACCACCAGTGCGCGCACCTCGCGCGCGACCGGGTCACCGGGCTTCCACGCGGCGAGTGCCTCCTTCGTGGGTTCGTGGAGCACCACGTGCGCGAAGCGCGCCGCGTCGGAGGTCGCGCCCGACGCGCGGATCAGCGCCACCGCGGCGATGATCTCGTCGCCCGTGAGCATGGCCAGGGGATGGGCGGGAGAGGTCGTCACAGCGTCGATCATCCTGACGTCGGCGTCAGGTGTCAATTCCTCGGCTGGGGCCGCTACGTCTCGCGGACGCGGCGGGCGGCGGAGAGGACGGCCTTGAGCGACGCGGTCACGATGTTCGTGTCGGTGCCGATCCCCCACCGGACGTCGCCGTCGCCGTCGGAGTCGGTCGTCTCCACGTAGGCCACCGCGGTCGCGTTCGACCCCGAACCCATGGAGTGCTCGTGGAAGTCGACGACGTCGAGGTCGACACCGAGTCCGGTGCGCAACGCATCGACGAACGCGGCGATCGGTCCGTTGCCGCGCCCGGTGATCGACAGCGGGGCGCCGTCGACGACCATCTGCGCGGTGATCGCGGTCTCGCCCGAGGAGTCGGTGCTGATCTCGTGCGTGCGCAGCGTCAGCGACGGGTCGTCGGCGAGGTAGGTCTGTTGGAACGAGTCCCACATCGCGACCGGCGAGATCTCGGTGCCGGTGTCCTCGGTGATCGCCTGGATCGACTTCGAGAACTCGATCTGCAACCGGCGGGGCAGCACGAACCCGTGCTCGGTCTCCATGAGGTACGCCACGCCGCCCTTGCCCGACTGGCTGTTGACCCGGATCACGGCCTCGTACGTGCGACCCACGTGCGCGGGATCGATCGGCAGGTACGGGACCTGCCACTCGTCGTAGTCGCGCCCGCGGCCGGCCGCCTCCGACTCCGCGTACAGCGCGGCGAATCCCTTCTTGATCGCGTCCTGGTGCGAACCCGAGAACGCGGTGTAGACGAGATCACCTGCGTAGGGGTGCCGTTCGGGCACCGGCAGCCGGTTGCAGTACTCGGCGACGCGACGCAGGGCATCGATGTCGGTGATGTCGAGCTCGGGATCGATGCCCTGGCTGAACAGGTTCATCGCGAGCGTGACGATGTCGACGTTGCCGGTGCGCTCACCGTTGCCGAACAGCGTGCCCTCGACCCGGTCGGCGCCGGCCAGCACCCCGAGCTCGGCCGCCGCGACGGCAGTGCCGCGGTCGTTGTGCGGGTGCAGTGACAACCGCACCGCGTCGCGGTTGCGGACCGTGCGCAGGAACCACTCGATGGTGTCGGCGTAGACGTTCGGTGAATACATCTCGACCGTGGCCGGCAGGTTCATGATCATCGGACGGTCGACCGTCGGCTCGATCACCTCCGCGACTGCGTCGCAGATCTCGACCGCGTACTCGATCTCGGTGCCGGTGTAGCTCTCCGGCGAGTACTCGTAGCGCACGTCGGTACCCGGCACCGTCTCCTCGAGCTTGCGGCAGATCTTCGCCGCGTTCACCGCGATCGCCGTGATGCCGTCCTGGTCGAGGCCGAACACCACGCGCCGCTGCAGCACCGACGTCGAGTTGTAGAAGTGCATGATCGCCCGGGCCGAGCCTCGGATCGACTCGTAGGTGCGCTCGATCAGGTCGTCGCGGCACTGGGTGAGCACCTGGATCGTGACGTCGTCGGGGATGAGGTCTTCGGTGATCAGTTGGCGCACGAAGTCGAAGTCAGGCTGGCTCGCCGAAGGGAAGCCGACCTCGATCTCCTTGAAACCCATCGCGACGAGCGCCTCGAACATCCGCCGCTTGCGCTCGGGGTCCATCGGGTCGATGAGCGCTTGGTTGCCGTCGCGGAGGTCGACCGCGCACCAGTCGGGGGCCGCGACGAACTTCTGGTCGGGCCAGGTGCGGTCGGGCAGCTCGAGCGGCCGGACCGGCCGGTACCTCTCGAACGGCATCTTCTTCGGCGGTGCGGGCTGCGGGGGCATGGTCGACTCTCTCGTTCAGGGTGGTATCGGAAGTGGATTTCCCCCTCTGGACCGGATTTTGCCCACGAAAAAGCTCCTGGCCACGAGGGCACAGGAGCTTGGGCAAGCACCGCGGAGGGGGTGCTTGCCTACATGAGCAGGAGGAGGGAGGTCGAGACGAACATTGCCACGACGATCGCACGTCCGGCCCCGATTGTCAACGCGCGCGTGCCCCTCGCACCCGCTCGGCCACCACGAAACTCGGTTGACGCAGCCGTACGCACGCGGCGACCGTTCTCGCCATGGGCAATCCCTTCCTCGACGGCACCCAGGTCCATTCGACCGTTCCCGGTCGCTACACCGGAGAGATCGACGACGTCTGGAGCCTCCGCCCGATGCCTCAGGGTGGCGTGGTCACCGCGCTCGCGCTCCGAGCCATGGCCGCCGAGCTCGAAGATCCTGCGCAACGACTCCGCACCCTGCACACCTCGTTCATGGCCCAGGTCGCCGCGGGACCGGTCGAGATCGACGCCGAGCTGTTGCGCCGAGGTCGGTCGATGTCGCACCTCCGCGCCGAGGTTCGCAACGTCGGTGCACCCCGCGGGCACCTCACCACCGCGATCTTCGGGTCGAGCCGCAAGGGGTTCGACTTCACCGACCTCGAACCGCCGCCCCAAATCCCCGGTCCCGACGCGTGCCCGTCGTTCCGCGACCCACCGCCTCCCGGGGTGGAGACGTTCCCGCCGATGCCGTTCTGGGACCGCCTCGTGGAAGGACGGCCCGTGATCGGCCACGCCCCGTGGGAAGACTACGAACCCGAGCGCGCTGAGCGCGCGTTCTGGTACCGCTTCGACGACGCACCCTTCGACGACGCCGGGATCATCGACCCGTACTCCCTGGTGGTGCTCGCCGACACGATGCCCGGCGCCGTCGGCGAGCGACTCGGCCCCCAGGATCGCAACTGGTTCGCGCCGAGTGTCGACCTCACCGTGCACCTCCTCGACGAGTGCCGGTCGCCGTGGGTGCTCGGCCACAACCGGGCGCGCCATGCGGGCGACGGCTACGCCTCGGCCGACATGGCCCTGTGGGACTACGGCCCGGAGCAGCGAGACGAGCCCCGTCTCGTCGCCTACGCCACGCAGCTCTTCCTGTTCTCGTTCTCCGACTGATCCGCTCCACGGCGACTGGTTCGCGTCGTAGGCGCTATGTCGGTCGGGGTCCCGCCACGCCGGTGATGACCTGCTCACTCAACGGCTTCCAGGCTTCGTACGAATCCAGGCTGTCGACGAGTGCGACGAAACCCACCGCGTCGTCGCCCACGACGACGTGCATCGAGGTTGCGGGATCGTCGGAGGCGGCGACGATCGCCGCGGCGACGGTGGCCGGGTCGCCGCTCGCCGACTCCATGTTCTTCTCCAAGAACGACTTCACCCACTCGTGCTCCGCCTGGTAGGGCACGGCGTCGTGATCGTCGTCGGCATTCGCAACGATCTCGGTGGCGAAGAAGCCCGGTTCGATGCACACCACGCGCACGCCGAACTGCTCCACCTCGTCGGCCAACGCCTCGCTGAGCACTCCGATGCCGTGCTTGCTGGCGCCGTAGAAGCCCTGGAACGCCATGCCCGGCAAGCGCCCCGAGATCGAACCGACGTTCACGATCACGCCGGTGCCGCGCGCCCGCATGGCCGGGAGCGCGGCGCGGACGACCCGCACCGGGCCCCAGAGGTTGGCCTCCATGACGTTGCGGGCACGGTCGATGT
>JBBRHS010000022.1:0-15942 GCA_038222385.1 Acidimicrobiia bacterium | reverse complement strand
GGTTGAAGGACGAAGTGCGTTCCGGCAAGACGGTACGGTCGTCGGTCGATCGGGGCTTCGAACGATCCTGGCGCACGATCCTCGCCGCCGACATCGTCTCGCTCCTCGGCGCGGCCATCCTCTACTGGCTCGCGATCGGTGGCGTCAGGGGATTCGCGTTCTTCCTCGGCCTCTCGACCCTGCTCGACCTGATCATCTCCTACTTCTACATGCACCCCCTCGTCTCGATCATGGCCCGGAGGCCCGGGCTCGTGCGGGCCCCGAAGGTCGGCCTCGCGGCCGGTCTCGACGTGACCGGCACGATCCTCAACCCGAAGGACTTCGCGAAGCGCGACCACGGCACGGATCGCGACCAGAGTCGAGCACCCGAGCGTGACGACCGCGACCGCACCGATGAGCAACGCGACGGCGATCCGCGCGACGGCGAGAAGGACGTCGAGGTCGTGCCGTGAGCTTGCGGAGCCAACTTCGAGACCTCTACCACGAGCGCACCAACTACCAGTTCATGCGCCGGACGTGGCGCTGGGTGCTCATCTCGGGGATCGTGCTCGGCGCGGGCCTCCTCGCGTTCTTCGCTCGTGGCGGTCTGAATCTCGGGATCGACTTCGAGGGCGGCACGTCGTGGGAGTTCACCGTCGCGGCCGGCGAGACTGTGTCGTCGGGCGACATCCGCGACGTCATGCGGGAGTTCGACCTCGGCGACTCCAAGATCATCATCGTCAACGAGAACGGTGCCCGCGTCCAGGCCGAGACGCTCCCACGTTCGGAGCAGGCCGGGATCACCTCGGCGCTCGCTGAGTACGCGGGTATCGACGCCGTCGACGTCAGCCTCAACGACGTGGGTCCGACCTGGGGTCAGCAGGTCAGCGAGAAGGCATTGCGGGCCCTGATCGTGTTCTTCCTCGTCCTCTCGGTCTACCTGTCGTTCCGCTTCGAGTGGAAGATGGCCGCGTCGGCGATCATCGCGGTCATCCACGACATCTTCGTGACGGTGGGCGTGTACGCGATCACCGGGTTCGAGGTGACGCCGGCCACGGTCATCGCGTTCCTGACCATCCTCGGGTTCTCGCTCTACGACACCGTCGTCGTCTTCGACAAGGTCAAGGAGAACGAGGTCCTGCTCGGGACGGCCAAGGGGATGACCTACTCCGAGATGGTGAACCGTTCCCTGAACCAGGTGCTCACCCGGTCGCTCAACACCTCGGTCGTGGCGCTGCTCCCGGTGGCGTCGCTGCTGGTCGTGGGCGTCTACATCATGGGCGCGCTCAGCCTGCGCGACTTCGGCCTCGCCTTGTTCGTCGGTCTGCTCACCGGCGCCTACTCGTCGATCTTCGTGGCCACACCGATCCTGGCCAAGTGGCGTGAGCGCGAGCCCAAGATGCGGGCCCTGCGCGCGCGTTCTGAGGGCTGGGCTGCGCGCCCTGTCAGCGCAGCCACACCGGCCGACGCGCCACCGGCGACGGTCACCGAGCCCGCGAGCACGATGACCGCGTCGACCACGACCGCGGTGATCACGCCACCGTCGGAGGTCACCGCCCGCCCCCGTCAGGCCCGGCGCCGCAAGCGGCGGTAGGAGAAGAAGCGGAGCCGGCGGAGACGCACCGCGGGGTGGAGATGGGTGGGCGAGAGAGCCGGCGCCGCGGTTCGACCAGGTAGGCTGGCGTGGACGTGAGCACTGCCGAGACCCGCCTGTCGACCAGCCTGCCGGCTGGACCTCCGGGGCCCCCCGGAGTCGACGACGGTCGTCCGGACCGGCGCCCGGACAAGAAGTCGAAGCTCCCGTGGCGCCGTCAACCGGTCGACGCGACCCTCGCGCCGCTGCTCGCGGCGTACCGGCGTCGGCACCGCAAGGCCGAGACCGACCTGATCGAGCGGGCCTTCCGGGCCGCCCGGGCCGCGCACTCGGAACAGGTCCGCCGCTCGGGCGAGCCCTACATCGTCCATCCACTCGGCGTCGCGATGATCGTGGTCGGCCTCGGCCTCGACGACGTCACGATCGCCGCCGCCCTCCTGCACGACGCGGTGGAAGACACCACCCTCACCCTCGCCGACATCGAGCGGGAGTTCGGAGCCGACGTCGCCACGATCGTCGACGGTGTCACCAAGCTCGACCGCCTCCAGTTCGACTCCCGGGAGGCCCAGCAGTCGGCGACGATGCGCAAGATGCTCGTGGCGATGGCCAAGGACATCCGCGTCCTGCTGATCAAGCTCTGCGACCGGCTCCACAACATGCGCACGATCGCCTCGCTCCCGCCGGCCCGCCAGTTGCGCATCGCCCAGGAGACCATCGACATCTACGCGCCGCTCGCGCACCGGCTCGGCATCGCCGAGGTGAAGTGGCAGCTCGAAGACCTCGCTTTCGCAGTGCTGCACCCCAAGCGCTACGCCGAGATCGAGCAGATGGTCGCGACGCAGTCACCCGAGCGGGCCGAGTACCTCGAGAAGGTGCTCACCGCGCTGCGGGAACGGCTCACCGAGCTGCGCATCGACGCCGAGGTGAGCGGCCGGCCGAAGCACTACTGGTCGATCTACGAGAAGATGATCGTGCGGGGCCGGGAGTTCGACGAGGTCCTCGATCTCGTCGGCGTACGCGTCATCGTCGACTCGGTGAAGGACTGCTACGGCGCGCTCGGCTCGATTCACGCGTTGTGGAAGCCGGTGCAGGGCCGCTTCAAGGACTACATCGCGATGCCCAAGTTCAACCTCTACCAGTCGTTGCACACGACGGTGGTGGGTCCGCAGGGCAAGCCGGTCGAGATGCAGATCCGCACCCGCGAGATGCACCGCCGCGCCGAGTTCGGCGTCGCCGCGCACTGGGCGTACAAGGAGCAGGCGTCGCCGGCCGAGGACCTGGCGTGGTTGCAACAGATGGTCGACTGGCAGTCGGAGACCGACGACCCGGCCGAGTTCATGCAGTCGCTGAAGTTCGACCTCGAGCAGGGCGAGGTCTTCGTCTTCACTCCGAAGGGCCGTGTGATCACGCTGCCCACGGGGGCCACGCCGGTCGACTTCGCCTACAGCATCCACACCGAGGTGGGGCACCGGTGCATCGGCGCCCGGGTGAACGGCCGACTCGTCCCCCTCGACTCCTCGCTCGCCTCGGGCGACACGGTCGAGATCTTCACGAGCAAGGTCGAAGGCGCGGGGCCGAGCCAGGACTGGCTTCAGTTCACCCGCACGCCCCGGGCCAAGAGCAAGATCCGCCAGTGGTTCTCCCGGGAGCGCAGGGTCGACGCGGTCGACGCCGGGCGCGACGAACTGGCGCGCGAGCTCCGACGGGAGGGTCTGCCGGTACAGAAGCTCGCCAAGTCGCAGGTGCTCACCGACGTCGTGACCAACATGCACTACTCCGACGTGGAGGCGCTGCAGGCCGCGATCGGCGAGGGGCACGTGTCGGCCCGGGCCGTTGCACAACGCGTCGCCCGGGAGCTGCGCGGAGGAGAGGAACAGATTCCGATCACGGCCCGCCGGCCGTCGCGCACGCTGCGACGCAGCGCCGGGGTCCACGTCGAGGGCCTCGACGATGTGCTCGTCCGGTTGTCTCGGTGCTGTACCCCGGTTCCCGGCGACTCGATCATCGGCTTCGTGACCCGAGGGCGCGGGGTGTCGGTACACCGGGCCGACTGCGCGAACGCGACCGGCCTCGCCACCCAGCACGAACGGCTCATCGAGGTCGAGTGGGACCAGGATCAACCCTCGACCTACGTCGTGTCGATCGAGGTCGAGGCGCTCGACCGCTCGAAGCTGCTGCGCGACGTCGCCCAGGTGCTGTCCGAACACCACGTGAACATCCTGTCGTGCAGCAGCCAGACCAGTGCAGACCGCGTGGCGAAGTTCCGGTTCGACTTCGAGCTCGCCGATCCGGGGCACCTCGAGTCGCTCATTCAGGCGATCAAGCGGGTCGACTCCGTGTACGACGCCTACCGGTTGCTCCCCGGCGCGGCGACTGCGCCCGCGTCGGCCGGGGCTGCGGGCGACGCGACCACCTGACCCGACCGCGTCAATCGGCGCGACGCTCGCTGCACCGGACGTTCCACGACGTACCAGCTCGCGGTCGCCGCGAGCACGGTCGGCGGGAGTGCGGTCAGGAACAACACGACCCAGTTCGCCGGGTGCCACGCGTCGGGCAACCACTCCGTCCGCAGCATCACCACGATGAAGTAGTGCCAGAGGTACAGGCCGTAGCTCACGAGCCCGAGGAACACGAGCACCCGTGATCGCAGGACGCGCCTGATCACACCGCTCCCCGGTTCAACGGCCTGTTGCGGTCCGAGCACGACCGGGATCACGAGGAACAACGCGACGAGCGCGCGACACAGGTCGCCGGCCACTGCTTGCGCACGGGTCGGCGGGGTACCGGCGGCCGATGCGATCACGAACGGGATCGCGAGGTACACGAGCGCGGCGAGGACCCACCAGACCCAGCTCCGGCGGCCGATGCGTTCGAGGGTGGTGCGCCACTGCGGCCTCCACGGGGTGGCGACGACGACCGCGAGCAGCATTCCGAACGCGAACACGTGCAGGCGCACGGGCAGCACGGTGATCCACGGCGGCACCGTCGTCCACCGGTGGAGGGTCGCGAGCGATCCGATCCCGACCACCACGAGCAGGCCGATCCCGGCGAGCTCCACCGGCAGCGGCGATCGGGCACGGCGGGCGAGCCAGCCGACGGCCACCGCGTAGACGGGCAGGAACGCGTAGAAGGAGACCTCGGTCACGAGGCTCCACGCGACCGGGATACCTCGGGAGATGTCGGTCGTGAAGTAGCCCTGCGTGAGCGTGATGTAGGCGAGTGGTCCACCGGCTCCGCCGATGTTCGTCCGGGGGAGGACGAACAGCCAGAACGCGAGCGCGACCCAGTAGGCGGGGTAGATGCGGGCGACCCGACGGATCGCGTAGTCCTGCACGCTCGACCGCGGCCGGCCGCTCAGGTGGTGCCGCGCGAACGGGAGGTAGAGCAGGAATCCCGAGATCACGAAGAACACCCACACCCCGATGTTCAGGTGGATGAGCCACCGGACGCCCGCTGTGCGCAACGTCGGGTCCGAGGTCACCACCGAGTGGAACGCGATCACGGCCAGAGCGGCGATCGCCCGGACACCGTCGATGCAGGGGAACGGGCCCCGCGTGTGCGCGGCCGCCGCCTCGTTGACCGTTGCGTCCATCGGCACCCAGGTTCCCACGTCGTCCGCCGGTGGGGTGGGAGCGGCGTCGGGTGCGCCAAGTGGGTGGTTCGTCCGTTTTCCCACTTCATTCAAGGGAGAGGCACCGCGATGCCGATACCGCGAGGTGAGGAAGGCGATGGAACGCGGAGCCCGCATGGAGCGACGAGGCCGTGCACGACGAACCAACCGACGGTGCCTTCGCCGCGTGCGTCCGCCCGGGCGCCGCGGCACCACGTCGAACGAATCGGGTCTGACCCTCATCGAGCTCGTCATCGCCATCAGCGTCTTCGCCGTGATGGCCGGCGGCATCGCGTCGACCGCGAGCTCGGGCCTCAACCTCATCCGCAACGACCGCAACCGCAGCGTCGCCGCCAACCTGGCCAGCCAGGAGATGGACGAGATCCGCCAGACCGACTTCGCGTCGTTGCCCCTGAGCGGTCTCACCACGGCGACCAGGAACGTCGACGGCGTCCCCTACGAGGTGGAGCGGAGCTTCGACTTCGTCGCCACCGACGCCACGACCAGTGCGTGTGAGTCGCTCAGCAGCGCCCCGGAGATCCTGCGGGCGACAGTACGGGTGCGGTGGAACTCGATGGGCTCGATCCCGCCGGTGCAGTCGAACACGGTCATCACCCCACCGGTCGGCTCCTTCGATCCGTCGAAGGGCAACGTCGCGGTCAAGATCTCCGACCGCGATCCCGGTGTCCTGCCCGAGAACATCGCGGGCGTCTGGGTGTTCCTCGTCGGTCCTGGCGTCAACGAGTCGGTCCAGACCACGGCCGAAGGTTGCGGGTTCTTCGCCCAGGTTCCGCCGGGGACCTATACCGTCCAGCTCGGCAGTACCGGGTGGGTCGACCGCCAGGGGACCGAGGGGCCGACCCAGACCGCCGGTGTGACCGCGGGTGCGACCACAGCCGTCGGATTCGACTACGACCAGGCCGCGACGATCCAGGCCACGTTGACTGCCGCCGGCGGCGGCACCCTTCCGTCGTCGAGCTGGGCCACGATTCCGATCGTTCTCGCCAACACCGACTTCCTCCCGACGGGCACCAAGGAGTTCAGCGGGACCGGCACGGTCCGCACGCTCGCCTCCTTGTTCCCGTCGAGCACGGGATACACGGCCCGTGCGGGTGCGTGCGACGACGCAGTGAACGTGGAGGATTCCCTCACGGTCACGTCGAACGGCACGACCAATGCCACCGTGCCCCTCGCGACCGTCGACGTGCAGTTCAGCGAGTTCGCCATCGACGGCCCCGACGACGTCGTCGCCGTCCACGCGCCCGACAGCGGGTGCCCGTCGGGCCAGACCATCGTCCTCGGTACCGTCGCCGACAGTGTGGGCACCCTCCTCGCGGCGTTGCCGTACGGCACCTGGGAGCTGCAGGTGCCCGGGAAGTCGCCGGTCGGTTCCTGGCCGACGGTCACGCTCGATCCGAGCGGCGCCCCGGTCACGTTCGTCTCGGTGCAGGTCTGATGGGCTCGGCGCGGATCGTCGGCCGCCTGCGCCGGGCGACGGCACGGCGGGCGGCCGGGGAGCGCGGCGCGGCGAGCCTCTTCGAGGTGCTGACCACGCTCGCGCTGCTGTCGATCGTGATGGTGGTCGTCTACGAGGGCATCGGCTCGATGGGCGCCGCGTTCGAAGGCGGCACCGAGCGCCTCGTCAACCTCGACGAGGGTCGAACGCTCATGGCCGTCGCGACCAAGGACGTTCGCACTGCCACGAGGCTGAGCGCGGGGACCTCACCCTTCGTGCTCGCCGACAAGCGTGAGATCACCTTCTACGGGAACCTCAACCCGATCGTCGGGACCGCGGGCCCCCGCAAGATCCACATGTACGTCGACTCGTCGACGCAACTCATCGAGGAGGTCCAGGCGCCCGATGCCGGATCCGCTCCGAACTACACCTACAACGGCCCGAAGACGATCCGGTTCGTCGGCCGCTACGTGGCCAACCCGGCCGACCGGCCGATCTTCCGGTACTACGACGAGAACCGCAACGAGCTGACGAACGTGCCGCTGTCGGCCGCCGACAGCCTCGCCGTGCACTCGGTGCGGATCGAGCTCGCGATCAAGCGGTCGCAGGCGTACAACCTCAACTACACGACGCTCGTGAACCAGGTGCGACTGCCGAACGTCGACTACGCCGCGGCGCAAGGAGGGTGACGCCATGAGCGAACGCTTCGGGCTCCCGATGTTCCGCCGCTGTGACGCGCGGGGCAACGACCAGGGCTTCGCACTCATCACAGTCCTGCTCGCGACGATGGCGCTCATGGCCCTCGGCACTGCGGCAGTCGCGTACGGACTCGGGTCGCAGAACGCGTCGCGTCGCGACCAGGACTGGAACGCCGCGCTCGCGGCGGCCGAGGCCGGAATCGACGACTACGTCTTCCGCCTCAACGAGAACAGCAACTACTACCAGTTCTCGGCCACGAACATCCCGGCCGACGGCAATGCCGCGTTCGACGGTTGGCAACCCGTCGCCGGCCCGACCAACCAGTCGAGCTACCACTACTCGGTGGACACCTCTCAGCTCTCCACCCAGGGATCGATCCTCATCACCTCGACCGGACGGTCGGGGGTCAAGGAGGTCGAGCGCACCGTGCAGTCGACCCTGCGGCGGCGGAGCTTCATCGACTACCTCTACTTCACCGACTTCGAGACGATCGACCCGGCGACGTATCCGAACAGCTCGTCGTCGGCGACCGCGGCGTGGGCGCAGACGAACTGCTCGCAGCACTGGGCCGACGGCCGACCCGAGGGCAGCAACCAGTGCGTGCCGATCAACTTCATCAGCGCCGACACCCTCAACGGTCCCGTGCACACCAACGACGCGCTCATGATCTGCGGCACTCCACGCTTCAACGGCAAGACCACGTCGAGCTGGAACAACAACCCGCGCTGGCGGGGGAACGGCGGCTGCTCGGGGAACGGCCCGATCGTCGCCAACGCCGGCGATCCCGCGTACGCGACCCCGCTGACGATGCCGCCGAGCAACGCGGCGCTGAAGGCCGAAGTCGTCGCGGGTGCAGGCGGCTGCCTCTACACCGGTCCGACGCGCATCACGCTGAACTCGAGCGGCACCATGACGGTCGACAGTCCACTCAGTCAGCAGACCAACAGCGGATGCCCGACCAACGGCCTCGGCGCGCTGCCCACCAACGGTGTGATCTACGTGCAGAGCGTCCCGTCGAGCCCGAGCGATCCGAACTACACGTCGGGCTGCCCGTACAACGCCGGTAACTCGACCGGGGTCCGGTACGGGGGTCTCGGCGACCAGCCGCAGCGGGCGCATCCGCTGGGATACCCGGTGGCGAACGACACCACCACCTACGGTTGTCGCGACGGCGACGTGTTCCTCTCCGGCACCCTGAAGGGGCAGCTCACGATCGCCTCGGAGAACAACATCAACGCCGTCGCCGACGTCACCTACGACGGCGGGCTCTCGGGCACCGACCTCCTGGGCCTCATCGCCAACAACTACGTGCAGATCTACCACCCGGTGAGCTGCACATCGAGAGGGACGGGCTCCGGCTGCAACATCACGACCCCGACGACTCCCGTCGGTGGAGCATCCCTGAGCAACGCAAGGATCGACGGCGCCATCCTCTCGCTCGCGCACTCGTTCCGCGTGCAGAACTGGTCGGCCGGTGCACCCCTCGGGACGCTCACGATCAACGGTGCGATCGCGCAGCGCTACCGGGGCGCGGTCGGCACCAACTCGGGTGGCACCGTGGCGTCGGGCTACGCGAAGGGCTACACCTACGACAACCGGCTCAAGTACCTGTCGCCGCCCAAGTTCCTCGACCCGATCGCCGCCGCGTGGGGCGCGAACACCTGGGCCGAGATCGTCAACCCCACCGGCCTGCCGGCCTGAGGCAAAGCCGGCCTGCCGGCCTGAGGCAAAGCCGGCCTGCCCACATAGCCCGAAAGGGCCATCTTCCGGGGAGACCCTGCCGGTAGGCTCGACGCCGTGTCCGAGCAACGTTCGACCTCCCCGCGAGACGTCTTTCGCGCGCCGAAGGGCACCCACGACATCCTCCCGCCGGAGTCGTACCGGTTCGCGGCCTTCGTCGACACATTCACCGCCCGGGCCCGCGGCTTCGGCTACGGGTTGGCCGTCACGCCGCTGTTCGAGCACCTCGAGGTGTTCCTGCGGGTGGGGGAGTCGACCGACATCGTCACCAAGGAGATGTACGAGTTCACCGACAAGGGTGACCGCCGCCTCGCGTTGCGCCCGGAAGGCACCGCGTCCATCGTCCGGGCGTTCGTCGAGCACCGGCCGACCGAGCCGTGGAAGGTCTTCTACTCGGCGCCGAACTTTCGCTACGAGCGGCCGCAGAAGGGCCGCTACCGTCAGCACTGGCAGGTCGGGGCCGAGGTCATCGGCGCCCCCGATCCGGATCTCGACGTCGAGGTCATCGACCTCGCCGCCGGCCTGTTCGCCTCGCTCGGCCTCACCCGGGTCCGGCTCAAGCTGAACTCGATGGGCGACGCGCAGAGCCGCGGTGCCTACGTCGGTCGACTGCAGGAGTACCTCGCGGCCCACGTGAGTGCCCTCGGCGACGACTTCGGCCGGATGCTCACCGAGAACCCCTTGCGGATCCTCGACTCCAAGAACCCCGCGGTGATCGACGTGATCGAACGCGCCCCCCAGCTCCCCGAGCACCTCTCGGCCGAGGCCTCGGCGCACTTCGAGCAGGTGCAGGCGGGCCTGAACGCCTTGGGTATCCCGTTCGAGCTCGAACCGCGCCTCGTGCGCGGGTTCGACTACTACACGGGGACCACCTTCGAGTTCGCCGCCGAGTCGCTCGACGCGGCCCAGGACGCGATCGGTGGAGGTGGCCGGTACGACAGCCTCGCCGCCGAGATGGGTGGACCCGACGTGTCGGGCATCGGATTCGGGATCGGGATCGAGCGGGCGTTGCTCGCCTGCGACGCCGAAGCGGTGTTCCCGGCCGATCCCGCTCCGCTCGACGTGTTCGTCGTCGACCTCCGGATCGACACGTCGGGCCCCGAGGCCGCGATCGTCCTGCACGAGCTCCGGCTCGAGGGCCTCACGGCCGAGAAGGCCTACGGCGGGCGCTCGGAGAAGGCCCAGTGGAAGCTCGCGGCGCGCCACGGGGCACGCTTCACCGTGGTGCTCGAATCGGGCGCCTCCGAACTGACCGTGCGCGAACGCAGCACGGGAGAGGAGCACAAGGTGGGCCGGGAACTGGTCGTGGGGTGGCTCTACGAGCGGGCGAGTGGGTCCCGGCCGTGATGCGGACCCACGAGTGCGGCACGCTCGGCGTCGAACACGTCAGTATGTCGGTGATCATCTGCGGGTGGGTCGCGAACCACCGGGATCACGGGGGCGTGCTCTTCGTCGACGTGCGCGACGCGTCGGGTCTCGTCCAGGTCGTCATCGACCCCGAACTGCCGGATGGTGCGGTCGCGCCGCGGCTGCGCTCCGAGTACGTCGTGCGGATCACCGGCGCCGTGCGCACCCGACCCGAAGGAACCGTCAACCCCGACCTCCCGACGGGTCAGGTCGAGATCGCCGCAACTACGGTCGAGGTGCTGGCCGAGTCGGAGCCGCCGCCGTTCCCGCTCGACGGTCGCGCCGCCGACGTCGACGAGGGGCTCAGGCTCAAACACCGGTACCTCGACCTGCGTCGGCCGTCACTGCAACGCAACCTGCGACTGCGGGCGACGGTGAACCACGCGCTGCGGGAGTCGATGGACGCACAACGGTTCGTCGAGGTCGAGACGCCCATGCTCATCGCGTCGACGCCCGAAGGTGCGCGCGACTTCGTCGTGCCCTCACGCCTCCACCCCGGCGAGTTCTACGCGTTGCCCCAGAGTCCCCAGTTGTTCAAGCAGCTGCTCATGGTGGGCGGCCTCGAGCGCTACTTCCAGATCGCCCGTTGCCTGCGCGACGAAGACCTGCGCGCCGACCGCCAGTTCGAGTTCATGCAGTACGACATGGAGATGAGCTTCGCCGGCGTCGCCGACGTGCAGGCCGTGGTCACCGAAGCGGTCGGTGCCGCGGTCGAGGCCGTCACCGGCGAGCGGCCGGGCGACTTCTCCCGCATGACCTGGCAGGACGCCATGGACCGCTACGGGTCCGACAAACCCGACATCCGCTTCGGGCTCGAGATCACCGACCTCGCGTCGGTGTTCGCGTCGACCGGCTTCCGCGCGTTCCAGGCCGAGGCGGTGCGCGGCATCCGGGTCCCCGGCCGCGGCGACATGGGCCGGAACAAGCGCGACGCGCTCATTGACCGGGCGAAGGCCTTGGGTGCGATGGGTCTGGTGTCGTTCAAGATCGAAGGCGGCGCGCTCGTCGGCAACGGGATCCAGCACCTGTCCGCCGACGAACAAGGCGAGCTGCTGCGCACGCTCGGCGCCGTCGACGGCGACCTCGTGCTGATCGTCGCGGGTGCGCCGCGGATGGTGAGCGAGGTGCTCGGCGCGTTGCGGCTCGATCTCGCGCGTCCCCCCGTCAACGAGGGCGGACTCACGTTCGTCTGGATCGACGACTTCCCGTTGTTCGAGGGCCTCACCGACGACGGCAGCCCGATTCCGGCCCACCACCCGTTCACGATGCCGCATCCCGACGACCTGGAGCTGCTGGCCACGGCGACGGGCGAGGACCTCCTGAAGGTCCGCTCGCTGTCGTACGACCTCGTGCTCAACGGCTGGGAGCTCGGCTCGGGCAGTGTCCGGATCCACACCCCCGACGTGCAGCGCCAGATCTTCACCCTGCTCGGCATCTCCGACGAGATCGCGGCTGAGCGCTTCGGCTTCCTCCTCGAGGCGTTCCGCTACGGCGCGCCGCCCCACGCCGGCTTCGCCTTCGGCACCGACCGCTTGACCGACCTGCTCGCCGGCGAGGAGAACATCCGCGAGGTCATCGCCTTCCCGAAGACCCAGTCGGGCGCCGACCCCCTCACGGGTGCCCCCACCCCCATCGACCCCACCCAACTCCGCGACCTCGGCCTCCAACTCAAGCCCCGCCCCAAACCCTGACCCGTTGGTGCGATTGTCCACGTCATAGGTGGCGCAATCGCACCAACGCTTCGGTGTCCCAGGCCTCTGGCAGAGTGCCGACCATGCACACGGACGTGCGGTACCTCACCATCGCGGCCCGCCAACACGGGCTCGTGACGTCCACCCAACTGCGGGAATCGGGACTGACCCGAAGAGCGATCGACCTTCGCAGCGCCGACGGCCGCCTCCTCGAACTGCGCAAGGGTGTGTTCGCGATCGCCGGCGTTGCGCCGACCTGGGAGCAGGCCGTCCTGGCGTCGGTCCTGGCGGCCGGCGACGGCGCAGTCGCGTCGCACTCCACCGCATGGGCACTCTGGAACCTCCCCAAGGGCGACCGTGACCAGCTCGAGATCAGCACCGCCCGGCGTGACCAGCGACGGCTGCTCGGTGTGCTCACCCATCGCACGATGACGTTCCTCACCGCCGAGCACACCGTGCGAGTCGGGATCCCGGTCACGTCCGTCGCCCGCACCCTGCTCGATAGCTCGGGGCGTCTCTCGGTCCCTCAGCTGGGTGCCGCGGCCGATGACGCCCTGCGCCGCAAGGTTCTCGAGCTCGAGGATCTCCGCCGGTGCGCCGCCGGTCTCCGGCCCGCGCCCGGTCGCCATCCGAAGAAGATCCATGCCGTCCTCGCGAAGCGTCTCCCCGGGTACGACCCCGGCGAGAGCGGTCTGCAGATGCGGTTCGCGCGTGGGCTCGTGGCTCATGGCTGCCCCGAGCCGGAACTGGAGCACCGCGTGCGCCTCGGTGGGAAGAAGTACCGCATCGACCTGTCGTATCCGGCGGTGATGATCGCGATCGAGGTCGACAGCTGGGAGTGGCATTCCACGAGGACCGCGTTCGACGGGGATCGGGCGCGGGCCAACGATCTCGTCGCCGCGGGCTGGACGGTGCTGCGGTTCACCTCGACGATGACCGACGCCGAGGCGGCCATCCAGACCCGAGCCACGTTGGTGCGATTGGGCGCCGCATAGGGTGGACAATCGCACCAACGGAGGGCTGCTGGTGGGTGACGATCTGTTCGCGAGGGCGGCGGAGGACCGGATGCGGGCGCGGGCGCCGTTGGCGGCCCGGTTGCGGCCGCGGTCGCTCGACGAGGTCGCGGGGCAGACGCATCTGCTCGGGCCGGGCAAGCCCCTGCGGACCCTGATCGAGTCGGACCGGCTGTCGTCGGTGATCCTCTGGGGCCCGCCGGGCACCGGCAAGACGACCATCGCCCGATTGATCGCGGGCGCGACGGCGAAGGCGTTCGAGCCGCTGAGCGCGGTGAGCGCAGGCGTGAAGGACGTGCGCGAAGTCGTCCAGCGGGCGCGGGAGCGGCTGGGGGAGCAGGGGCGCGGCACGATCCTGTTCCTCGACGAGGTGCACCGCTTCAACCGCACCCAGCAGGACGCGCTGCTCCCGCACGTCGAGGAAGGGCTCATCGTGCTGGTCGGGGCGACCACCGAGAACCCCTTCTTCTCACTCACGGCCCCGCTGCTCAGCCGTTCGACCCTCTTCCGGCTCGAGCCGGTCGACCACGACGCGCTGCTCGTGCTGTTCGAACGGGCGCTCGCGGAGCCCGGCCGGGGGCTCGGCGACGCGGCTCGTGGGGGTGGCGGCCTCACGATCGACCCCGACGCGCTCGAGCACCTGGTTGACCGGGCCGAGGGCGACGCCCGCCATGGGCTCACGTCGCTCGAGGTCGCTGCGGGCCTCGCGATCGAGTCCGGCCGCACGGCCATCATGCTGCCCGACGCCGAGGCCGCGCTCGCGATGCGGGCCCTGCGCTACGGCGACGACGAGCACTACGACGTCATCTCCGCCTTCATCAAGAGCATCCGGGGCTCCGATCCCGACGCCGGCCTCTACTGGCTCGCCCGGATGCTCGACGCCGGCGAAGACGCCCGGTTCATCGCCCGGCGTCTCGTCATCCTCGCCTCCGAAGACGTGGGTCTCGCCGACTCCAACGGCATCGTGGTCGCCGACGCCGCGGCCCGGGCCGTTGAGTTCGTGGGACTCCCCGAGGCCCAGCTCAACCTCGCCCATGCGGTCGTCTACCTGGCCCGGGCCCCGAAATCGAACTCGGTCACCGCCGCGCTGGGCGCCGCGTTCGCCGACGTTCGGGACCGCACGACCAGCGGCGTACCGACCCATCTCCGTGACGCCCACTATCCCGGCGCACAGGCCTTGGGTCACGGGGAGGGCTACCAGTATCCTCACGACGATCCGACCGGATGGGTCGCGCAGGACTACCGCCCACCCGAGGTTGCCGGGCGGCGCTACTGGATCGCCAGCGGCCACGGTCGCGACGTCGCCCCGACCGCGCCGGCCCCGACCACGCCGGCCCCGACCGCTCCGACCCCGCCCACGATGCCCGAGATCTCCACCACCCCCCAGCCGCACGACGAGGAGAGCCATGAGCGCGAGTGACTGGGCCGCCGCGACGCTGGGCGTTGCCGTGGCGGTGCTCACCGGGGGGCTGCTCGTCGTCCTCGCGTTGCTGACCGCGACGCTGCGGCACCTGCAACGGTCGATCGACGAGCTCCGTGTCGAGAGCATCGCCGCGGTCGAAGAGATGCGCGACCTGGCACGCGAAGCCGCGGGCGAGGTCGACCGGGTCGGCGCGGTCCTCGATGCAGCCGACCTGGTCGGCCAGCGCCTCGACGGAGCCTCGCGCCTCGCCGCCCGCACCGTGTCGAGTCCCGTGGTCAAGGCCCTCGCCATCGGTACCGGCACCAAGCGTGCCGTCAGACGCATGCGCAACGGCGAGCGCGACCACACCTCGAAGCCCGCCACCTCGAAGCCCGCAGCAGCCGAGCCGACCGCACGGCGGTAGGGGAAGACCATGTTCAAGCGGGTGCGGTGGGTGGCGATCGGATTCGGCGCCGGGATCGGTGCCTCGGTGTACGCCTACAAGACGATGCGCAACGCCGTCGACAAGCACACCACCCCCGAGCTGCGCGACGCCGGCCGGAAGGCCAACGCGTTCCGGCGCGACGTCCAGGCAGCCGTCTCGGAGGGCCGGACCGCGATGCACGAGCGCGAAGCCGAGCTCAACGCCCAGATCGCGGGTGGGCAGATCGCGGGTGGGCAGATCGCGGGTGGGCAGATCTCGAACGGGAGCCGCGCCGACCAGCCGTAGACTGGCCTGCGTGCCGAGCCCGACCTCCGACCCGAAGCACATGACCGCCGACCAGCTCCGGGTGGCGTTCCTCGACTTCTTCGCGCAGAAGGGGCACACCGTCGTCCCGTCGGCGAGCGTCGTCCCCGTCGACGCGAGTCTCCTCTTCACCAACTCCGGGATGGTTCCGTTCAAGCCCTACTTCGTGGGCGACGAGACCCCGGCCTACCGCAGGGCGGTGTCGGTCCAGAAGTGCGTCCGGGCCGGCGGGAAGCACAACGACCTCGACGAGGTGGGCCGCACCAACCGCCACTTCACCTTCTTCGAGATGCTCGGCAACTTCAGCTTCGGTGACTACTTCAAGACCGACGCGATCCCGTGGGCGTGGGAGCTCATCACAGAAGTGTTCGGCCTCGACCCCGACCGCCTCTGGGTCACCGTCCACGAGAACGACCACGAAGCGGCCGGGATCTGGCGCGACACCGTCGGTCTCGCACCCGAGCGCATCCAACCCCTCGGTGACGACACGAACTTCTGGCGCATGGCCGACACCGGCCCGTGCGGCCCGAACTCGGAGATCTTCTGGGATCTCGGCCCCGCCCACGGGCCCGGCGGCGGTCCGGCGGTCAACGAAGACCGGTT
>JBBRHS010000021.1:0-16237 GCA_038222385.1 Acidimicrobiia bacterium | reverse complement strand
GAGGTGCTCCAGAAGCTCGACGAGCGTGGCCTGTCGCTGCGCGTGAAGGAGTAGCGCTCCGATGCCCGCGCCGAAGAAGGGGAAGCGCTTCGGCGGCGACCCCGCCCACCACTGGCACATGATGGCGAACCTCGCCGCGAGCCTGTTCGAGGCCGAGGGGATCACCACGACCGTGGCGAAGGCCAAGGAGCTGCGTCCCTACGCGGAGCACCTGATCACCAAGGCCAAGAAGGGCGGCGTGCACCGTCAGCGCCAGGTCGTCGCGACGATCCACGACAAGGACGCCGCCCACAAGCTCTTCGAGGAGATCGGTCCGCGCTACGCCGACCGCAACGGTGGCTACACCCGGATCCTCAAGCTCGGGTCGCGGCCGGGCGACCGCGCGCCGATGGCGCGCATCGAGCTCGTCTGATCCAGCTGGCGGTGTGACGCTCTTCGAGTCGGCCGGGGGCCCTGCCCGCTGCCGACTCGTCGTCGCCTACGAGGGCACCGGCTTTCGCGGCTTCGCCGCCCAGCCCGACGTCCGCACCGTCGCCGGGGTGCTGCGCAAGGCACTCGAGCGAGTGTTGCGTCATCCCGTCGAGCTCACCTGCGCCGGCCGTACCGACGCCGGGGTGCACGCATGGGGTCAGGTTGTCAGCTTCGAGGCCGGCACCGGGCTCGATCCCTGGCGGTTGCAGTCGTCGTTGAACGGGATGCTCGGCCCCGAGGTGGTGGTGCGGTCGGCGGAGATCGTCGGCCCCGAGTTCGACGCGCGGCGCTCCGCGACCTGGCGGGCGTACCGCTACACCATCGTCAATCGACCCGAGCCCGATCCGTTCCTCGCTCGGTACGCGTGGTGGGTCCCCGAACCGCTCGACGTGTCACGCCTGCGGCTCGCCGCCGATCCGTTCGTCGGCGAACACGACTTCTCGTCGTTCTGTCGGAAGGGCCCCGAGGGGTCGACCACGACCAGAAGGGTGCAGGAGTCGTCGTGGGTGGATCTCGGCGACGGACTGCTGCGGTACGACATCCGGGGCCAGGCGTTCTGCTGGCAGATGGTGCGTTCGATCGTCGGAACGCTCGTCGACGTCGGCCGGGGTCGCCGCCGCCCGGGCGACATGCTCACGATCCTGAGATCGCGCGACCGTGGGGCGGCCGGCCCGGTGGCCCCGCCCCACGGTCTCTGTCTCTGGGAAGTCGGTTATTGACTCGCTGGACTAGCTGGTCGTGTCGGTGGTGCTGTCGTGTTCGGTGACGGTGATCACGAGAGCGTTCGAGTCCTTCGTGGTCCCACCCGCGCCGATCACGTTCACGTCCCAGTCGGTGCCCTTGGCCTGGAAGGCCGTGAGCCCACCGCTGCCGCCGAGGCTGAACGAGCTGTCCTCGTCGAGCGTGAAGCCCTTGTCCTCGAGCTCCGACTTGTAGTCCTCGGCCGCCTTGCTCACCGAACCGTCGACCTTCACGGTGACGTTGTACGCCGGCTTGCCGTCGACGTCGGTCGAGAGCGAGCTGACGATCTCACCCTCGGGCAACGGGACGTCGCTCTTCGGGAAACCGTCGGGCAGGTCACCGGTCCCGACACTGAACGAGCCGCTCCCGTCCTTGCCCTCACACTCGACCTTGGTCTCGTCGCCGTTCCCCTCGGCCTTGCAGCCGGTCGCGCTCTCGATGGCACCCTTGGCACCGTCGCTCACCGCGTCGGTCGCGGCGCCGCAGGCACCGAGAGCGAAGACGGCGGTGAGGCCGGCGATCATGATGGTCACTGTCCGCTTCATGCCTGAACCATCGGCCCCCCGATGGCGCCGCTTGAGGGGAGGCTCAGAGGTGCTTGAGGCGGGCCTGGGCGCTCGGGTCGTAGATGCACACGACGTCGGCGAAGTAACCGAGGGCGACCGCGGTGTTCAGCATCTCGAGGCCGGCGCCCGCCGTCGGCAGGTGCGACGTGAGCACGATGTACGGAGGGTGCTCGGCGATCGCGGTGATCAGCGCGCCGTTGGCGACGGCCTTCTTCAGTGTGTCGGTGCGGAGGAGTCCGGGTCGCGATCCCTGGATGCTGCCCTTGTACTCGAACCACACGAGCTGGCCACGCGAGCTCGTCGCGACCTGGTCGACCTCGACCCCGATCCCGGCGACCTTGGTCGAGCCGTCGAGCTGGAACCCGTAGGTAGCGAGGAGGGCGTCACACTGCTCCGCGAACTGGCGACCCTGCGCGCTGGAGGTCGACTGGAACGAGGTCACCGTTCGAGATCGCGCGCGGTCCAGAAGCCGGCGAGCGGCATGTCCCGACCGGTGGCGTAGGCGCGGAGTCGCTCGACGCCCGGAGCGTCGCGCAACGCGATCGCGTCGAAGAACGCGCTCGGACCCGCGGCACGCAGCGCGACGTCGCCGTCGCTCCCGGCTCGGGGGAGGTCCGAAGTGAGGAACACGAGCGGCGCGTCGTCCGGGTTGTTGTGCGCGAGCACGTGCGCGCGTCCGAGCGCCCTCCACACCGTGTCGGTGCGCAGCATCCCGTCGCGCGAGGTGGTGAAGGCGCCGGAAACGTCGAAGTACCAGATCCGACCGTCGGCGCCCGTCGCGATGTACGGCACGGTCAGGCCCGTACCGCGGAGCTTGCGGTTCTCGGCGGTGATCGTGAACCCGGCATCCTCGATGAGGTCAGCGGCCAATGCCGTGGCCGCTTTCCCACCGTCGGTCGCCGGGGGGACGCGAGTCACCGCGTCGACCCGGTCACGCGCGAGGTCGACGTACTCGGGATCGAGGTCGTAGCCCACGTAGCGGCGCCCGCGCTGCGCTGCGGCGACAAGGGTCGAGCCCGAGCCCATGAACGGGTCGAGCACGAGGTCGTTCTCGTAGGTGTAGAGGAGGATCAGGCGTTCGGGGAGGGCAACCGGAAAGGGCGCAGGATGGCGCACCCGCTTCGCGCTCTCGGGTGGGAGGTCCCAGACGTCGAGCGTCGCGGCCATGAACTCGTCGGCGTCGATCGCTCGTTGCGAGGGGAAGCCGGCCCCCTCGCGCTTCCGTTCGCTGTGGGCCCGATCGAACCGCCCCTTGCTCGCGATCACGACCCGCTCGGTCACGTCGCGGATCACCGGGTTCGACGGCTTGCGGAACGATCCCCACGCGCAGTTCCCGGCCGCGCCGACGTCGCCCACGCCCTTGCGCCAGACGACCTCTCCGCGGAGCAACAGGCCGAGGTCGTCCTGCAGGATCCGGATCACGTCGGCAGAGAGGCTCCGGTACGGCTTGCGACCGAGGTTCGCCACGTTGATCGCGATGCGCCCACCCGGCTCGAGCGCGCGCTTGCAGTCGGCGAACACGTCGGTGAGCAGCTCGAGGTACTCGACGTACGAGCTGGGAATTCCGTCACGGTGCAACTCCTCTTCGTACTGCTTGCCCGCGAAGTACGGCGGTGAGGTGACCACGAGGGCCACGGAACCGTCGGCGACCGCTTCCATGTGGCGACTGTCGCCCTTCTGGAACGGCTCGTCGATCGGCACCGGCGCCAGGACGGTGTCGTCGTCGGTGAGCTCGGGCGGCGAGAAGCGCTCGTAGAACGCGCTGGCATCGTGGTTCTCGCGGCGGCCGACGCCGAAGTTCGAGGTGGCGGTGGGCTTGCGCCGGCGCTCGGAGGAGTCGCTCATCGGGCGACGGTACCCGGGGGCTGGGACATCGGGTCCGGGTGCGGCGGCGGGCCCGTGAGCTGGTCGACGGGTGTGAGTTGGGCCAGGAACGTCTCGAGGGCCTTGACGATCAGGAGGTTCGCCGCAACGTGGCGCTCGTCGGCCGCTTCGTGGAGCTGCTCGTGCAGGCTCCGGGGCAGGCGCACGGCGGTCGCGATGCGCTCTTCGTCGTAGACCTTCGGCCGAGCCACGGATCGAGCGTAGATCTCGGGCGCGCGTTCATGGTGGATACCGCGCGCAGGAACGCGCGGTCACTCCTCGCCGAGATAGAGGAACGAGTACGCCTCGTCGCGAAAGCGCAGACCGGCCTCGCGGAGGTGCACGTCCCAGTCGCCGCCGACGCTCGGGTCGTTCTCCTCCATGCCGTGATCGGCCACGAGGAAGAACGCGCTGTCGTCGAACGCGCCGGCCCGCTCGACCGCGGTGAGGACCTCGCCGAGTCGGGCGTCGCTGTCGCGAACCGACGCGGCCGCGATCTCGGAGTACGGGCCGCCCTCGTGCATCGCCGAGTCGGTGAGCGTGAAGTTCACGAACATGAACCGGGGCAGCGGGTACGTCTCGTCGCGGTACGAGCCGCTCAGCACCCCGACGGCCTGCTCCGTGCCCATGTGGTCGACGATCGACGACCACGAGTAGTCCTTCGACGGGCGGACGAACCGCTCGGTCGTGTGCGGCAGTCCCTCCGGTGACGACGGGATGGGCGGGATCTCGCCGCGGCGGAAGAAGTCGAAGGTCGAGTAGTCGGCCCCGATGTCGCACGGTTCGTTCACCGATGCGCAGAACTCGCCGGCGAAGCTTCGGTGGACGGCATCGTGGATCGACTCGACACCCGGCACGACATGGTCCATCGCGGTCGGCCAGGTCGCGGCGGAGTTGGTGATGATCTGCTCGCCCCGGCGGCGGTCGTACCAGGCGTTGTTCAGGATGCCGTGGTGGCCGGGCAGACGCGACGTGATGATCGACGTGTGGTTCGCGAGTGTGATGGTCGGGAGACCGGCCATCGCTCCGTGCCCGAACGTGGTTCCCATCTCGATGAGGCGGGCCACGTTCGGCGCCTCGCCGCGGGCAGCCATGTCGTAGAGGACGTTGGGGTTGGTGCCGTCGAACAGGAACCCGAGGACCATGCGGGGGCGCCCGGCACCGACGTCGAGCAGGTCGTGGCGGACCTCGCCGTCCTGGCCGGCGAGATACATCTCGCCCCGGTCGTGTTCGCCGATCGGACGGCAGCCGAGCAGCGCCGCGACCGTCGGGGCCACGTCGACGAGCCGGGCCGACTTGGGTGCGACTCCGTCGGCCCGCACTCCCTTGCCGGCCATGATCCACGGGGCCCGGGCCTGGATGATCCCGAGGGAGCCGTGCTCGCCGCGGTGGCCGCCCTGGTCCTCCCAGTTGTGGGCCGCGGAGTGGATCACGCAGAGGTCGGGGGCGGCCGGGGAGTCGAAGAGCTGGGCGGTGTGGTCGTAGGCGAAGGGGTAGGCGTTCTCGCCCCGCTTCGGGTACGGGTGAGCCCGCTCGTCGGCCAGGGGGCTGAACGTGTCCGTGCCGGTGTCGGCGAAGGGGTTCGAGCCGGTGACGGCAACGGTCTCGTAGCCGTCGGGGCCGGGTCCGGTCCGGCGGAACGTCACGCCGCCCTCGTGGCTCACGGCCTCGTAGGTGTGGTCGTCGTGGCGGCGCAGCACCATGTCGACGATCGGGTCGAGATCAGCCGACAGGAGGATCTCGAGCGCGTCTTCGGTCTGGGTCTCCACCTGGGTCATGGCGTCAGGATATTGCGTCCCGACCCGGTGGATTGCCGCGGGGGTCCCAGGAGACGTACAATCTCCTGCTCCCCCGGCGCAGGCACCTTCTTGCTCGCGGACCTATCGAGGACCGATGCGGACCTTCACCCCGAAAAACTCCGACATTCAGCGCGCCTGGCACGTCGTCGATGCCGAGGGCGCGGTGCTCGGCCGCATGGCGAGCGAGATCGCGGTGCTGCTGCGTGGCAAGCACAAGCCGATCTACGCCCCGAACCTCGACGTCGGTGACCACGTCGTGGTCGTCAACGCCGCGAAGCTCGACGTCTCGGCCCGCAAGGCCGCGGCCAAGCAGTACTACCGCCACTCCGGTTACCCGGGCGGCCTCACCCAGCGCTCTCTGGAGCAGATGCTCGAGAAGCACCCCGACCGCGTGGTCACCCTCGCGGTGAAGGGGATGCTGCCCAAGGGTCGGCTCGGCCGGGCGATGATCAAGAAGCTCCGTGTCTACGCCGGTCCCAGCCACCCGCACGGTGCGCAGCAGCCCGAGTCGTTCGAGCTGATCACGCGCCGCGAGCCGGCGTGAGCACCCACCCCTCTCCGAAAGGCCCGTGTTGCCCAAGCCTCTGATCCAGACGACCGGTCGTCGCAAGGAAGCGGTCGCACGCGTTCGGCTGCGCCCCGGCACCGGCAAGATCTCCTGCAACGGTCGGGAGTTCGCCGAGTACTTCACCACCCTGTCGCACCAGGTCATCGCGACGGAGCCGCTCCGGGTCACCCAGACCGCCGACGTGTACGACGTCGACGCCACGCTGCACGGCGGCGGGGTGAACGGCCAGGCCGGCGCGCTGCGCCTCGGCATCGCCCGGGCGCTCCTCGCGCTCGACGGTGAGGCGCGTCCGTCGCTGAAGAAGGCCGGTCTGCTCACCCGTGACTCGCGTCGGGTCGAGCGCAAGAAGTACGGCCTCCACAAGGCGCGCAAGGCGCCCCAGTACTCCAAGCGGTAAGCGTCGGCGCGCTCGTGCGCTTCGGTACCGATGGAATCCGCGGCGTCGCGAACGTCGACCTCACACCCGAGATCGCGCTGGCGGTGGGGCGTTCGGCCGCGCGCGTCCTGGGCGATCGGTTCGTCGTCGGGCGCGATCCCCGTCGCTCGGGACCCATGCTCGAGGCCGCCCTCGTGGCCGGCCTCACGGCTGAGGGAGTCGACCCGGTGCTGCTCGGGGTCGTCCCCACTCCGACGGTCGCGTTCGCGAGTCGGCTGCTCGACGTGCCCGGTGCCGTCATCTCGGCCAGCCACAACCCGTTCGCCGACAACGGGATCAAGTTCTTCGCCGCCGGTGGTCGCAAGCTCCCCGACGCGCTCGAGGCCGCGGTCGAGTCCGATCTCGCGGCACGCCTCGACGGCACGACGGTCGCGTCGGGACGGGAGGGCGCCGCAGTCGGCATGGCCGGGGAGGGCACCGACCTGATCGACGCCTACGTCGAGCACGTCGTGGCGACGGTGGACGCGACCGATGGCCTCGGTGGCATGGAGATCGTCGTCGACTGCAGCAACGGCGCGGCGTCGGAGCTCGGTCCGCGGATCCTCCGTGCGCTCGGCGCCGTCGTCACGGTGATCAACGCGTCGCCCGACGGCACGAACATCAATGCGGGGTGCGGCTCGACCGATCCCGCACAGCTGCAGGCCGAGGTGGTCGCGCGCGGTGCGGCGGCGGGTCTCGCGTTCGACGGCGACGCCGACCGGGTCATCGCGGTCGACGAGCGTGGTGCGCTCGTCGACGGCGACCAGATCCTCGCGGTGTGTGCGATCGACATGGCGGCGCGGGGTGCGTTGGTGGGGAACACGTTCGCGATCACGGTCATGTCGAACCTCGGACTGCGGCGAGCCATGGCGGAACGTGGCCTCGCGCTCGTCGAGACGCCGGTCGGCGACCGGCACGTCTGGGCCGCGATGGAGGAGCACGGCCTGGCGCTCGGAGGCGAGCAGTCGGGGCACGTGATCTTCGCCGAACACGCCGAGACCGGCGATGGGATCCTCACGGGTGTCCTGCTCCTCGACGCGGTCAACCGCTCGGGCGCGAGCCTCTCCGAGCTGGCCGGCGTGGTCACCCGATTCCCGCAGGTGCTGCTCAACGTGCGCGTCGGGGATCGGGCCGGGCTCGACGGAGCCGACCCGTTCTGGGCCGAGGTGCGAGCCGTCGAGGCGGAGCTCGGCGATGCCGGTCGGGTGCTGGTCCGCTCATCGGGGACCGAGCCCGTCGTGCGGGTCATGGTCGAGGCCGCAACCGACGAGCAGGCCACCGCGCTCGCCGAGCGCCTCGCCACCGCCCTGTCGGGCGCGCTCGGCGCCGGCGACGGCCCGTAGGTCCCGGTTCGCCGGGCGTATGGAGGCCTTCAGCCGTCTTCAGCCGCTGAATACGGCTGAACGGCTCCATACGGTCGGAGCGGGGGGTCCGGCACTCCGGCGTGTGGGCGGTCGAGCGTCGGATCTTCTCTAGAATCACCAGTCGGATCCCGATCGCCAGGAGGACCAACATGTGCGGCATCATCGCCGTTGTCGGCCGTCCGGCTGGTCGGACGCCACCCACGATCGCCGAGATCGCAGCCGAGCTCCGGGCCGCGGCGGGCCACCTGGACCCCGTCCTGGACCCCGTCCTCGGCCGGGCTCTCGGGGCCGACGAGCTGGTGGTCGCGGTGGCCGAGGCCGCAGTGCACGTCGAACGGGCCGATGCGGCGCTCCGGGGGACTCCCGGTGTGCGCACCCTCCTCGGCCAGCCCGCCGGTGCTGCGGAGCTCGCGGCCCGGGTCGCCGACCTCCAGGGCACCGTCGACGATCTCGACGCCCAGCTCGATGCCGATGGTCGCGGTCTGAGCCCGGCCGAGCTCGAGCGGCTGAGCACCGAGCTGGTGCGGGTGAAAGACGCGATCTGGGCGATCGGACGCGACCGGCTCCGCAGCGCCACCGCGGTCGGCGACCTCGCCGGTGGGGCCGGGGCGACCGGCGCCGCTCTCGACGCGTTCTGGGCGGTTCAGGTCGCGCTCTCGTCGATCGACCGCCTCGAGGTCCGGGGCCGCGACTCCGCCGGGATCCACATCCTCGTGCGCGACCACGCCCTTGATCTCGACGACCCCACCGTCGTGCGGCTGATCGAGGAACGCTCGGCCGATCCGCTGTTCCGCACCGGGTCGCTCCGCCTTCCCGACAGCAACGCCGCCTTCGTGTACAAGGCCGCGGCGGAGATCGGCGAGCTGGGCGACAACACGCGCGCGATCCGCGACGCGATCCGGGCCGACGCTCTGCTCCGCCTCGCGCTTTCGAACGAGAAGGCACGCGTCACCGTGCTCGGGCACACGCGGTGGGCGAGCGTCGGGATCATCTCCGAGGCGAACGCGCACCCGCTCAACGCCGAAGAGCTTCCCGAGATCGGCGGGCCCGTCGCCACCGAGTCGTACGTGACCGCCGCGCTCAACGGCGATGTCGACAACCACGCCGATCTCGTCGCGGTCGAAGGGCTGCGGATCGCGCGCGAGATCACCACCGACGCCAAGGTCATCCCCGCGCTCGTCGCCCGTCGGCTCGATCAGGGCGCCGCAGTCGCCGAGGCGTTCCGGGCCACGGTCGCGACGCTCGAAGGTTCGGTCGCGATCGCCGCGAACGTGTCGGGACCGACCGACCAGCTCCTGCTCGCCCTGCGCGGCAGCGGCCAGTCGTTGTACGTCGGCCTCACCGAAGACGCGTACGTCGTGGCGAGCGAGCCCTACGGGCTGGTCGAGGAGACCTCGCGCTACCTGCGGCTCGACGGTGAGACGCCGGCCGACGTCGAACACCCCGAATCGAGCCGGGGTCAGATCGTGGTCCTCGAGGGCGACTCCGCCGGCCAGCTGGCCGGCATCGATCGGCGGTCGTACGACGGCACCGTGTTGCCGGTCGGCGAGGACGACCTGCAGTTCGCGCAGATCACGACGCGTGACATCGACCGGGGTGACGCACCCCACTACCTGCTGAAGGAGATCGGCGAGGCCCCGGCGTCGTTCCGCAAGACACTCCGGGGCAAGCTCGTCGAGCACGACGGCCGCATGGCGGTCGAGCTCGGACCCGAGACGTTGCCGCCGGCACTGCGGGAGCGGCTGCGGGCGGGCGAGATCCGTCGGGTGCTGGTGATCGGTCAGGGAACTGCGGCGGTCGCGGGTCAGAGCCTCGCTGCAGTGCTGGCCGGGCTCCCCGGCGTGGCGGATCGAGTCATCGTCGAGGCCGTTCCCGCGACCGAGCTGTCGGGCTTCCGGCTGGTCGGCGACATGCACGACACGCTCGTCGTCGCGATCAGCCAGAGCGGCACGACCACCGACACGAACCGCACGGTCGACCTCGTCCGCGACCGGGGCGGATCCGTGGTCGCGATCGTCAACCGTCGCAACAGTGATCTCGTCGACCGGGCCGACGGCGTGCTGTACACGTCCGACGGACGCGACGTGGAGATGAGCGTCGCGTCGACGAAGGCCTTCTACGCGCAGATCGCCGCGGGGTTCCTCCTGGCGTTCGCACTCGCCGATGACCTCACCGGAGCCTGGGCCACGGGCGCGCCGGTGGAGCGCGACGCGTTGCTCGCCGGTCTGCGAGATCTCCCCGAGGCGATGGCCGCGGTGTTCGATCGTCGGCCGGAGATCGCGCTCGCAGCCCAACGTCACGCGCCCCAACGGCGGTCGTGGGCCGTGGTGGGCAACGGCGTCAACCGCGTCGCGGCCCACGAGGTGCGGATCAAGCTCTCCGAGCTCTGCTACAAGGCGATTGCCTGCGACGTCACCGAAGACAAGAAGCACATCGACCTGTCGTCGGAACCGATGATCTTCGTGTGTGCGGCCGGCCTCACCGGTTCGAACGCCGACGACGTCGCGAAGGAACTCGCCATCTATCGCGCCCACAAGGCCGCCGCGGTCGTGATCGCGAGCGAGGGTCAGCACCGCTTCAACGGGATCGCGCTCGAGACGATCGAGGTCCCCGTCGTGCACCCTGCGCTCGCGTTCGTCCTGTCGGCGATGGTCGGTCACCTCTTCGGCTACGAAGCCGCCTTGGCCATCGACGCGTCGGCCCGACCGTTGCGCGAGGCGCGCGCCGCGATCGAAGCGGTCGTCACCGCAGGAGGTCGCGATGCCGACCTCGCGTTCCGTCGCCTGCGGGCCCAGCTCGAGCCGTTGAGCGACCAGTACTTCGCCGGGCTGCGCAGTGGAGGGTACGACGGAAGCCTCGAAGCCGGCACCGCGGTGCGGGTCGCATCCCTGTTGCGCTACGCGACCGGGATCGTCCCGCTCGATGCGTACCAGGTGGAGTACGGCAAGGTCGGGACTCCGAGCGTGGTGGTGGAGGATCTCACCGCCGCGCTCACCGAGGGCATCGAGCAACTGACCCGGCCGGTCGACGCGATCAAGCACCAGGCGAAGACGGTCACGGTCGGGATCTCCCGCGCCGACGAGACCCTGCTGCAAGTGGGTCTCGTGCAGGACCTCCTCGCCGCGGGTGTCGCCCGCGACAACCTCAGCTACCGCACCCTGCGCTCGGTCGTCGCGCTCGATCGTGCCGTCGGGCAGGTCACCGGCTTCACCCGTTACCGCATCGAGGGAGACGTCGAGCGCGACAGCGCGACCATCGCGGTCGTCGACCGCGGTGGAATCGGCGCGCAGATCCGTTCCCGGACCGACGACGACCCGCGCCTGCGCGGCACCAAGCAACTCGTGGCGATCGAGCGAGAAGTCACCGTCGCGCGCGGGCGCAGCGATGGTCGTACCCTCGTGTTCGTGCCCGAGGTGAAGGGGAACCAGACGGTCGGCCTGACGCTCCTGCACGTGCAGTTCGTCGACCGGTTGGAACCGGCCGCGGCGCGCACGGTGCTCCAGGGGTACCGCAATCGGTACGCGGCCCTGAAGGGCGCCGTCACCGAGACCGAGGTCACGTTCGACGACACCCGCCTCGCGGAGATCGACGTTGCCGATCTGCTGACGCTCCCGGTGTACGTGCTGGCCGACCGCTGGCGTCGGGTCTGAGTGGACAACCTCCTGCGGCCTGGCGTCCTCGGTCTGGGCGTCCTCGGTCTGGGTACTGACCTGGTCGAGGTCGATCGCTTCCGGCTCGCGATGGAGCGACAGGGTGAGCGCCTCCTCGACCGGCTCTTCAGCGATGCCGAACGCGCCTATGCGTTCCGGCACAAGAATCCCGCACCCCGCCTGGCCGCCCGCTTCGGCGCGAAGGAGGCCGTCATGAAGGCGCTCGGCGTCGGCTTGTGGAAGTTCGCGCTGCGCGACGTCGAGGTGATCCGACTCCCGAGCGGGCAACCGACGGTCGCGCTGTACGAGAAGGCCTCCGAGCTCGCCGACGCCCGAGGGGTGACCGCCTGGCATCTCACGTTGACGCACACCGACTCCATGGCGACTGCGACTGCGATCGCGCTCGGTGATGGCGCACTCGGTGAGGGCGCGCTGGGAGCCGGCGCACCGGGTGACGCGCGGTGAAGCCGCTCGTGACACCGGAAGCGATGCGGATCGCCGACGCGCGTGCGGTCGCGAACGGAACACCGGTGGCGATGCTCATGGAGCGCGCCGGGCGTGCTGTCGCCCGCGCGGTGCGTACCGAGCTCGGCGGCACCTACGGGCGCCGGGTCGTGATCGTGTGCGGTGGCGGCAACAACGGGGGCGACGGACTGGTCGCGGCACGCGTGCTCGGACAGTGGGGTGTCCGCGTCGACGTGTTCCGTCTCGATGCCGGATTCGATCGGGGCGCGTGCAGTCGCGCGCTGGCTCGCGCCGATGTGGTGGTCGACGCGATGTTCGGTACCGGCTTCCGGGGCAGCCTCGAGGGCGACGCCGCCTGGTTCGCCGAGCAGACTGCGACCACGTCGTGCGGTCGGGTGGCGGTCGACATCCCGTCGGGCGTGTCGGGCCTCACCGGATCGATCGACGGCGTCGCGGTCCGGGCCGACCGCACGGTCTGCTTCGCCGCATACAAGCCCGGTCTGCTGTTCGAGCCGGGTCGCTCGCACGCGGGCCTCGTCGAGGTGGTCGACATCGGCCTCGACGTGAGTCTCGACGCCGTTCTCGAGATGGGGCTCGACGGCTGTGGTGATGTCGAGGCTCCCGCAGCCGGGGTGATCTCCGAGCGCGACGTCGTGACCTGGCTCCCCGATCGCCGTGCCGACGCCCACAAGTGGAACGCGGGCGGTGTCTTCGTGGTGGGTGGCTCGAGCGGCATGACGGGCGCGCCGATGATGGTGAGCCACGCGGCGATGCGCATCGGCGCCGGGATCGTGTGGTGCGGCATGCCGGGTGACGCCGCGGTGCGGGCGTCGGGCAGCGAGGTGGTCACCCGACCGCTCCCCGCCGCACCCGACGGTTCGCTCGGGGCCGATGCCGCCATCGCGGTCCTGGCCGAGCTGTCGCGCTTCCGGGTGCTCGTCCTCGGGCCCGGGCTGGGAGACGGCGCGGCGACGCGCGCCGCGGTGCAGCGGATCGTGGCCGAGGCACCCGTCGCCCTCGTCCTCGACGCCGACGGGCTGAACGCGCTGGAGGGCGACGTGTCGTGGCTGCGAGCCCGGGCTGATCGGGGTGCGCCGACCATCCTGACCCCGCATGCCGCCGAGTACGCCCGCCTCACCGGTCACCCGGTCGGGCCCGACCGCATGGCGGCCGCGCGCGAACTGGCGCGGGATGCCCGCTCGGTGGTGCTCCTCAAGGGGCCCGGCACCGTGATCGCCGAACCCGACGGCCGGCTCGCAGTGAACCCGAAGGGGGGTCCGTGGCTCGCCACTGCCGGATCAGGCGACGTGCTGTCGGGGATGATCGGGGGATTGGCGGCGCGGGGGACCGGCACGTTCGAGGCGGCCGCGGCCGGTGCGTGGCTCCACGGCGGCGCCGCCGACGTGGCCGGGCATACTGGGCTCGTCGCCGGCGACCTCGTCGCCGCCATCCCCGAGACCCTGAGCGGCGTCGACGAACCGACCTCGATCGGATGAACCCCCCGGAGGCCGAGATGTCCAGCACCACACCCGTGAGCGCGGTCATGACCTCGAAGGTCGTGACGGTGCGTCCCGACCAGTCGTTGGCCGAGGCCGCCGACGTGCTCGCCGAGCACGGGATCGGAGCCGCTCCGGTCGTCGACGACTCGGGATCGATCGTCGGGCTGCTCCGCGACGAGGATCTGCTGATCTCCGAATCCCGCCTCCACCTCCCGACGGTCATCTCGATCCTCCCCGGCATCGACATCACGTTGCCCGGAGCGGCGCGTCGCTACGACGAGGAGTTGCGCCAGGCGATCGCGTCGACGGTCGAGGGTGTGATGGAGCGCAAGTTCGTGAGCCTCGCGCCCGATGCGTCGCTCGAGGATCTGGCCACCGCGATGCACGAGAGCGACGTGACGCACGTTCCCGTCGTCGACGGCGGAGTGGTCATCGGGATCGCGACCCGTGGCGACATCGTCCGTCACCTCGCCGCGACCACGTGATCGGGATGCCATGACGGAGCGCTTCCGGCCGGTGTGGGTGGAGATCGACCTCGATGCCGTGCGGGCGAACACCCGGGCGATCCGCGCCGCGGCCGCGCCCGCTGCGGTCATGGCGGTCGTCAAGGCCGACGGCTACGGACACGGCGCCGTGCCGGTCTCGCGTGCAGTGCTCGACGCGGGGGCCGAGTGGATCGGCGTCGCCCTCGCCGAGGAGGGCATCACCTTGCGTGAGTCGGGGATCGACGCGCCGATCCTGGTGTTGTCGGAGCCCGCGCCCGACGCCGCCGCGCCCGTCGTGGCCGCGGGGCTCACGCCGGTCGTCTACACCCTGGCCGGCCTCGAGCAGCTCGCCAAGGCGGTGGCCCAGAGCGGGCGGACCACTGCCCTCCCCGTGCACCTCAAGATCGACACGGGGATGCACCGCGTCGGCTGCACGCCGGCCGAGGCCCGCACGATGGTCGACGCGATCGCCGAACGCAGCGAGCTGGTGCTCGGTGGGATGTGCACCCACCTCGCCATCGCCGACGAACCCGACGACCCCTACACCGCCGAGCAACTCGGCCGATTCGATGCCCTGCTCGCCGACCTCACCGCGTCGGGCGTGGATGTCGGGCTGCGACACGCGTCGAACTCGGCCGGCCTCCTCGCGTTCCCCGCTGCGCACTACGACCTCGTCCGCACCGGGATCACGATCTACGGCATCGCGCCGGCGGCCCTGCTCGCCGACCGGATCCCGCTGCACCCGGCCCTGTCGTTCAAGGCCCGCGTCTCCTACGTGAAGACCGTCCCCGCGGGATCACGCCTCTCCTACGGGCTGCGGTACGAAGTGTCGCGCTCGTCGCGGATCGCGACGGTTCCGGTGGGCTACGCCGACGGTGTGCCCCGCAACCTGGCCCGCGTCGGGGGTGAGGCCCTCGTCGGTGGGCGCCGGGTCCCGATCGCCGGCACGGTGACGATGGATCAGATCCTCCTCGACGTCGGTGACAACCCGGTCGAGGTCGGCGACGAAGTGGTGCTCATCGGCGACCAGGGCGCGGCCTCGGTGACGGCCACCGAGTGGGCCGACCGGCTGGGGACCATCCCGTACGAGATCGTGTGCGGGATCGGCCCACGCGTCCCGCGGCGGTTCGTGTGACCCCCCGCCGTGCGCTCGTGGGTGCGGGAGTCGCGGCCGGTCTCGTCGGCGCGCTGGCCGGTGGCGCGTGGGCGCTCGAACGCACGATCGCGCGTCGGACACGGTCCCGGCCGGATCCCGACGAAGGCTCGGAGTTCGAGCTGCCGCCTGGTCTGGCGCAGAAGCTGCCGAGTCACGACGGCGGTACGATCGCCACGCTCGAGCTCGGCGAGGGACCCGCGATCGTCCTCTCGCACGGGGTCATACTCTCCAACCGCACCTGGGTGAAACAGTTCGAGGCGCTGCCGGGTCAGGGATTCCGGGTCATCGCGTTCGACCATCGCGGCCACGGCGACTCGGAAGCGGGCTCGAGCGGTCATTCGGTCGACAACCTCGCCGACGACGTCCGCACGGTGCTCGACGCGCTCACGGTTCGCGACGCCGTGCTCGTCGGCCATTCGATGGGTGGGATCGCGGTACAGGCCTACGTCACCCGTCATCCCGAGCACGCGGCGGAGCACCTCCGCGGCATCGTCCTCCTCTCCACCCTCTCTCGCGTCCGCATCAGCGAGATGCCCCGCTTGCAGCAGCTCCTCCGGCTCGTGACCGCCCGGAGTCCCGACTTCGGCGCGGTGCTCCGCCGGCGTGATCTCGGTCTCGTGCTCGCCCGCATCGGTTTCGGGACGAACCCGCGGCCCAGTCACGTGGAGCTCACCCGTCAGATGATCGCGTCGTGCGCCGCCGAGACGAGCCGGCTCGCGCCCCAGGCGCTGTTGAGCCTGGATCTCACCGCGGTGCTCCCGACGATCACGTTGCCGACGCTGGTGGTGTGCGGCACGTCCGACGTGATCACCCCGCCGGCGGAATCCCGGCGCATCGCGGAGCTCATCCCCGGCGCGCGGCTCGAGCTCTTTCCCAGAGCGGGGCACATGTTGATGCTCGAGCGCGCCGAGGAGCTCGACGCCTTGATCGTCGACTTCGCCCGTGAGGTCGGGGCGACCGCCTCGCTGGCGGGGTGAACGTGGAGGCGATCTTCGCGGCACCGTCGTTCGAAGCGCTCGAACGGGAAGCGCTCGGATGCCGTCGGTGCGCGCTCGCCGCGACGCGCACGCGCGTGGTGTTCGGCGCCGGCGACCCCCATGCCGATCTCGTGTTCGTGGGTGAGGGGCCCGGTGCCGACGAAGACGAACAGGGAGTCCCGTTCGTCGGCCGGGCCGGCCGACTCCTCACGGCCCTG
>JBBRHS010000020.1:0-16404 GCA_038222385.1 Acidimicrobiia bacterium | reverse complement strand
ACCGTCAGCGTCTCGACGAGGAGCTGCGTGAGCGCGAGATCGGGGCCGCCCTGGATCACGAAGAGGATGCCGACGAGGTATCCCACCGCGCCGACGAGGAGCACCGCGACGAATCGGCGCCGCACGAGCACGGTCGAGATCCCGGTCACGACCAGGAGACCGACCACCGCGAGCTGCATCGGCGACTCCGCGACGAGGAGCTCGTCGGGCCAGCGCCCGCCGAACGCGAGCGCGAGGCCCGGCGCCAGGAGCACGGTCGCGACGATGATCGCGAGGTAGGTCGGGAGCGACCCACTCTGCACGACTCCGGTCACCGCGCCGGCGGTCCGGTTGAGCAACGCGATCGACGCGCGGTACCCGCGGTCCGAGCTCGGGAGCGACGGGAGCCTGACCTGCAACCGCGCGACCGACGCGCGTCCGGCAAAGAGACCCCCGCCGGCCACCCAGGTGACCACCGAGAGCGTCAACGCTGCACTGAAGCCGTGCCAGAGCGCGAGGGTCCCGGAACCGATCGACGGGTCGAGGGCCGTCGCAGCACCGAACACCAACGGGGCGGCCAGTGCGGGCACCACTCCGAGCACGACCGTGATCACGCCGAGAAGGAGCACGGGCGCGACGAAGAGACGCGTCGGACGGGCGACCGCGACGCCCACCGGCACGACGCCGGCACCCACGGGCTTGGTCGCGAACGCACCCCAGACGAAGCGGCCGCTGTAGGCCACCGTGAGAATCGACCCCACGACGATCCCCACGAGCACCGACGTGTTCGCGAGCGCGCCGAGCGGGCCGTCGATGTAGCTCTCGAGTGCGAGCTCCTTGGCGACGAACCCGAACAGGAGCGGGATCCCCGCCATCGACGCCGCCGCGACCCCGGCCGCGGCCGCGAGCACAGGGAGGCGTCGACCGAGCCCGCTCAGCTCGCGGAGGTCACGCGTGTGGGCCTGGTGGTCGACGATGCCGACGGTGAGGAACAGCGCGGCCTTGAAGAGCCCGTGGGCGAGGAGAAGCGCGGCGCCGGCTTCGATTGCCGCGGCCGACCCCGTCCCGAAGAGCAGGAACATGAACCCGAGCTGGCTGATCGTGCCGTACGCGAGCAGGAGCTTGAGGTCCGTCTGACGCAGCGCCCGGTAGCCCCCGACGAGCATCGTGGCCACCCCGATGGTGAGCACGAGTGGTCGCCAGACCGCCTCGCCCGCGAAGGCCGGGGCGAATCGGGCCACGAGGTAGATCCCCGCCTTCACCATCGTCGCGGAGTGGAGGTACGCGCTCACCGGAGTCGGCGCCTCCATGGCCGACGGGAGCCACGAGTGGAACGGGACCTGGGCCGACTTCGTCATGGCCCCGATCAGCACGAGCACGAGCGCCGCGGGGACCACCCCACCCGAGGGCGGAGACGCGAGCAGCTCGTGGAGCGACGCGGTCCCGGCCGCCTGGGCGAGGAGCACGAAGCCTGCGAGCAGAGCGAGTCCGCCGGCCGACGTGATGAGGATGGCCTGGCGGGCGGCCTCTCGAGCCGACGAGCGGTCGTCGTCGTAGCCGATCAAGAGGTACGACGTGATCGCGGTGAGCTCCCAGAACACGAAGATCAGGAAGAGGTTGTCGGCGGTGACGAGCCCGAACATGGCGCCGGCGAACAGCGTGAGCTCGGCCGCGAACACACCGAGCTTCGGTCGCTCGCTCCCGGCGAAGTACGACGACGCGTAGACGAAGACGAGCAGCCCGATTCCGGAGACGAGGGCGACCATGAGGAGACTGAACGCGTCGAACCGGAAGCTGAGGGTCAGCCCGAGTTCCGGGACCCAGGTGATCGACTGGGTGAGCACCTCGCCGTCGACGACCGAAGGTGCGTGCCAGAGCGCCCACGCCGCAGCCGTCGCCGGCGCCACGGCACACCAGAGGAACACCCGCCGACCCAGGCGCGGCGAGAGCAGGGGCGCGAGCGCCGCCACGAGTGCGTGCAGGATCACTAGCGCAGCCAATGTCGGCTCCTCGAGGGGCGGGCCACATCTCGAACATTGCCGACCAGACTTCCCGGCGCTCCAGCGCCGAGCCTACCCCGGCGCAGCCCCCGACGCCTGTCCCCGTCGTGCACGCGCTCGCCGGAAAGCCCTTGCCGCAGCTGCGCTACGGTCCTCCCAGGCAATCCGCGAAAACAGGGGACGGACAGTGCAGATCTACGACACCTTCTTCATCGGCGGCGAGTTCGTGAAGCCGGAGACCGACGCGATCATCGACGTCGTCTCGCCGCACACGGAGCAGGTCATCGGCCAGGTCCCCGACGCCTCCCCCGCCGACATCGACAAGGCCGTCGCCGCGGCTCGTGATGCGTTCGACAACGGCCCGTGGCCTCGCATGAGCCCGGAAGAGCGCGGTGCCGCGCTCACCCGACTGTCGGCCGCGCTCCAGGCCCGGTCGGTCGAGATCGCCGACGTGATCTCGAGTGAGAACGGTTCACCGAAGAGCTGGTCGATCATGGGTCAGGTGTTCTCGTCGACGATGGTGCTCGACACCTATGCCGGACTCGTCACCAGCTACCCGTTCGTGGAGGAACGCGCCGGCGCCCTCGGCGGCCGGCTGCAGATCCGCAAACAGCCCGTCGGCGTCGCGGCTGGGATCATCCCGTGGAACGTCCCGCTGTTCATCATCGCCCTGAAGCTCGGTCCCGCGATGGCGGCCGGTGTACCGATCGTGTTGAAGCCCGCACCCGAGACCCCACTCGACTCGTACCTCTTCGCCGACGCGGTCATCGAGGCCGACATCCCGCCCGGTGTGATCAACATCGTGCCGTCGGGTCGCGAGAACGCCGAGTACATCCTGCGGCACCCCGGCGTCGACAAGGTGAGCTTCACCGGCAGCACCGCGGTCGGCAAGCACATCGCGTCGGTCTGCGGTGAGCAGCTGAAGCGGGTCACGCTCGAGCTCGGCGGCAAGTCGGCCGCGATCGTGCTCGACGACGTCGTGCTCGACGACGCGCTCCTCGGCGAGATGGTGCAGTCGGGCCTCATGAACAACGGGCAGGTGTGTGGTGCGCAGTCGCGCATCCTCGCTCCCCGGTCCCGGTACGAAGAAGTGGTCGAGGCACTCGGGTCCGCGGTCGGCGCGCTGGCCGTCGGCGATCCGCTCGACCCGGTCACCCAGGTCGGTCCGCTCGTGGCGCAGCGTCAGCGCGACCGCGTCGAGGGCTTCCTCGAGGCCGGCAAGTCCGACGGCGCCCGCGTCGTCACCGGTGGCGGCCGGCCGGCCGATCAGCCCAACGGCTGGTACATCGAGCCGACCGTGTTCGCCGACGTCGACAACGACATGCAGATCGCCCGTGAAGAGATCTTCGGTCCCGTGCTCTCGGTGATCCCCTACGAGACCGAAGACGACGCCGTCCAGATCGCGAACGACTCCAACTACGGCCTGTGCGGCTCGGTCTGGACCGGCGATGCCGAGCACGGCGCCGAGGTCGGCGCCCGCGTCCGTACGGGTGTGGTCGCGGTGAACTCGTCGATGATCCTCGACTTCAACGCCCCGTTCGGCGGGTTCAAGGAGTCGGGGCTCGGTCGTGAGCTCGGGCCCGAAGGCATCGACCCCTACACCGAGTACCAGACGATCATCCTGCCTGCCTGATGGTCGACTCTCGCTGCTTCATGGTCGACTCTCGCTCCGCCGGCTCGATCGCTCACCCGATCGAGACCTTGCGTCGCTGACCGCCGGCTCCGCTTCGTCTCCTGCCTGAGCCAGACACCTCTGCATAAAGGTGTTCGGTTCGACGTGGTGACGACTGCTCAAGCGCGGGGCCGAACCGGCCGACGCTAGGGGCGTACGTCACCCACGGCGGAGTGGACACCCATTGGGATCAGCGAGCTCGGCGCGCATCGCAGCGCCGCGAGAGGTACGGCCACCGACGACGATGGCGCGCGTCCTGGTCGTCGACGACGACGACGCCATCCGGATGCTCGTCCGTCGGGCGCTCGAACGCGAAGGCCTGCGCGTCGAGGAGGCACCCGATGCCGCCCGCGCGATGCACGCGTTCGACAGCGCGTCGTGGGACCTCGTCGTGCTCGACGTGAGCCTCCCCGACCTCAGCGGCCTCGATCTGCTCCGTCAGCTCCGCATCGTCGGCGACGTCCCCGTGATCATGCTCAGTGGACGCGGCGACGAAGCCGACCGCGTCGCGGGACTCGAGTCGGGTGCCGACGACTACGTGGTGAAGCCGTTCTACCCGCGTGAGCTCGCCGCACGGGTCCGGTCTCTGCTGCGTCGGAGCGGCGCCCGCACCCGTCCTTCGGTCCTCGAGTTCGACGAGCTGACGATCGACACCGCGAGTCGGCAGGCCCTGCTGCACGGGATCCCGGTGGAGCTGACCGCACGCGAGTTCGACCTGCTCGAGTTCCTCGCGTCGGCTCCGCGGCAGGCGTTCTCCCGCGCTCAACTCCTCCAACGCGTCTGGGGTTCGTCGAGCGCCTGGCAGCAGGAGTCGACCGTGACCGAACACGTCCGTCGGATCCGCCGCAAGCTCGGCGTCGAAGCCGACCAGTCCCGGTGGATCGCCACGGTCCGCGGCTTCGGTTACCGGTTCGAGCCGTGAGCGCAGTGGAGTCGCCGGACACCATCTCGGGAGGTGAGTGGGTGAGCGATCGAGGCGACGCAACGAAGCGACCCATCAGACCGTGAGCAGCCGGGTCACGCTGGGGGCGAGCGAGTTGGCCCGCCTCGATCACGACCTGCGGGGACCGCTCAACGCGATCCTCGGCTTCGGCCGGCTCCTCGAGGCCGAGGAACTGACCCCGGATCAACGGGAGTGCGTCGAACAGATCGTGCTCGGCGGCGAGCGCCTCGAGGCTCTGCTCACCACCGCGCTCGGCTCGGACTGATCCCGGATCACCCCTCGGCGGTCCCGGGACGCGAGGATCTCGCTCGATGACACGCGCACCCGATCTCGCCGAACTCGGTTCCGTGGTGCTCACCGCTGCCTACAACGTCGCGCTCAACCGCCATCTCCCGCAGATGACCCACCTGCCCGCGAACCTCGCCGCGTCGGGGATGCTGCTCCTGCTCGCCCGCCGAGAGGGCGTGAGTCTCGACGAGCTCGGGCTCGCGCCCGACGCGGCCGCCACCGGAGTCCGAACCGGCCTCGCCGTTGCGGCCGGCGCCGCGGGCGTGGTCGTCGCCGGCGCCGCGTTCCCACGGACCCGACGCTTCTTCGTCGACCAGAAGGTCCGCGACCACTCCACCGCCGAGCTGACCTACCACACGCTGCTCCGCATCCCGATTGCGACCGCGCTCGGCGAGGAGCTCGTGTTCCGGGCTGCCCTCCTCGGACTGTTCGGACGGGGCCGGTCACCGCAGGTCGCGGTGGCCGCCAGCTCGGCCCTCTTCGGGCTGTGGCACATCCTGCCGACCCTCGAGTCCCTCGGACCCGCGACCACCGTGCGATCCGCCGCTGCCGATCCCACCGGCACGGGCCCGAGTCGGGGGGCCCGGGCGGCGCGGCTCGGGATCGTCGCGGGGGTCGTCGTCGCCACCGCGGGAGCCGGAGCGGCCTTCGCGACGCTGCGATTCCGCTCGCGGAGCGTGCTCGCGCCCGTGGTCACCCATGCGGCCCTGAACGTCGCGGCCCTGCTCGCAGCCCGGGTGGTGAGCCGCACCGGCCCGACCTGACTCGGCGGTCCCTCACTCGGAGCGGGCTGATCAGTACCGTCTGTGACGTGCCGACGGTGCTGAGCTCCCGCTACGAGCTCCGGGCGATGCTCGGAACCGGCTCGATGGCGCGCGTCGTCGAGGCCTACGACTCGATGCTCGGCCGCGAGGTCGCCATCAAGATCCTCCGCTCCGACGCCGCCGATGCCGAGGGTCGCGCCCGATTCGTCCGGGAGGCCCACGCCGCCGCGAGCTTCGTGCACCCCCACGTCGTCACGATCTACGACGCCGGCGAGGAAGGATTCCGACCGTTCCTCGTGATGGAGTTGGTGCGCGGACCGAACCTCGCCGAGGTGATGCAGGCCCGAGGGCCGCTCTCCGCGGGCGAATCGGTGGTCATCGCGGCCCAGATGCTCGACGCACTCGCCGCCGCGCACGACCTCGGCTGGCTCCACCGCGACGTGAAGCCGAGCAACGTGCTCTTCGTCGACCCGACGACGATCAAGCTCACCGACTTCGGGCTCGCGAAGAGCATGCACGACGTCGCGGGTGGGATCACCCGTCCCGGCCAGGTGCTCGGTACGCCGATGTACCTGGCGCCCGAACAGTCACGCGGTCGGCGGACGACACCTTCGAGTGATCTCTATTCGGTGGGCATCGTCCTGTTCCAGATGCTCACTGGTGGGCTCCCCTACTCGGCGAAGAACCTCGTCGAGCTCGCGATCGCCCATCAGGAGGCCCCGATCCCGCCGGTGCTGCGCGAAGACATTCCCGACGCGCTCGCGGTGGCGGTCGCCCGGGCGATGGCCAAGGATCCGCTCGAGCGGTTCCCGAGCGCGCGAGCGATGCAGGCCGCGCTCCTGGCCGCGGTGGCGACCCCCCAGTTCGCCGCGGGCTAGCGCACGCACGCGACGCCGACCCCTTGCCAAGGGGACCGAACCCGGGCATCGTGACCCGCACATCGACGGACCATCCAGGGGGAGACCATGGGCCGCACACGGTGGATCGTCCTGGCGATCTGTATCGCACTGGTGGCCGCAGGCTGCGGTCGGAGCGACGACTCGGGTGAATCCGACGACTCGGGATCAACCACGTCGTCGTCGTCGGCTCAGGCCGCGTCGGCCGATTTCGGCACGCTCACCGACGTGTGCCAGCCCTGCGACGCGACGGGTGCGACTGCCCAGGGCGTGACCGACACCGACATCACCGTCGGGACGTTCGCCGATCCCGGCTTCGCCGGTCGACCCGGCCTCGACCAGGAGTTGTTCGACACCGCCGAGGTCTTCAGCCAGTGGTGCAACGACGCCGGCGGGATCAACGGCCGCAAGATCGTGGTGAACGAGCACGATTCCGCGCTCACCGAGGTGAAGCCGAAGATGCTCGAGGCCTGCGCGCAGGACTTCGCGCTGGTGGGAGGTGGGGCCGTCTTCGACAACAACGGCGTCGAGGAGCGGTTGCGCTGCCTCCTCCCCGACATCGCGGGCTACGCCGTCACCTCGGAGGCCCGGGGCGCCGACCTCATCGTGCAGCCGCTCCCGAACCCGCTCGGGAAGATAGGCATCGGCGAGTACCTCTGGATCGAGAAGGAGTTCCCCGCCTCGACGAAGCACGTCGGGATCCTCACCGGCAACCTCCCGACCACGGTGACCGTCGCGAAGCAGGCGCAAGAAGCGGTGGAGAGCCTCGGATGGGACATCGTCTACGACGACCAGTACCCCGCAGCCGGCCCGACGAGCTGGGCAACGTACGTCCAGGCGATGAAGGACCGGGGTGTCGAAGGGGTGATCTGGGTGGGCGAGCCCGAGAACCTCGCCAAGCTCCAGCAGGGCATGGCCGACGCGAGCTTCTCCCCCGACTGGATCCGGTCCGACGTGAACCACTACGACGCGAAGCTCGTCGACATCGGTGGCGCCGCGGTGAAGAACACCTACATCCCGAGCAGCTTCGCCCCGTTCGAGGATGCTGCCGACAACCCGGCGACGCAGCAGTACCTCGACACGTTTGCGCAGTACAAGCCCGATGCGAAGACCAAAGCCGCTCTCGGCTTGCAGGCCTGGTCCGCGTGGTTGCTCTTCGCGAAGGCGGCTCGGGATTGCGGTTCGGAGCTCACCCGCAGCTGTCTCTACGAGAACGCGAGGAAGGTCCACGACTGGACCGGCGGCGGTCTGCACGCGCCGACCGACCCGGGCAGGAACGAGGGGAGCCAGTGCTTCGTGGTCCTGAAAGCGAGCAAGAACGGTTTCTCCCGGGCCGACGTCGCGGCCAACGAGGGGATCTACCGTTGCGGGCCCGAGAACGGATACACGCTGGAAGGCGACTACGGGAAGGGCATCACGCTCGCCGACGTCGGCAAGAGCATCGACGACCTCCCGTAGCGCGCTGCCGCGTGTGGGTCAGGCCGTGAACACCACGTCGACGAAGTAGTTCGTGTTGATGAACGCGTCGGTCGGGAACACCGACGAGGTCCCGTACTTGTAGACACCGTTCGCACCGTCGACGCCGGCCCGCAGCGCGTGCAGGGGCGCGTTGTCGACCCCGGCGGCCGTGAACGCCTGCCCGGTCACCCCGTAGCGGCCGTCGGGCGCGAAGAACGAAGCGATGTAGGTCGTGTTGGCCGCGATCGGCACCGGCGCGGAGAACGACACCTGCTGCCAACCGGAGGCGGACTCGCCCGTGAACGTCGCCGTCGCGAGCAGCGTCCCCGACGCGCTCCAGAGGTTCCCGACGTGTGTGCCCGACATCCCGCCGCCCTTGTAGAAGCGGATACCAGTGATCTGGCCGGCGACATCGGACCGGAATTTCACGCCCAGCTCGACCGCACCGTCGGAATCGACGGCGATCGCGGCGGGCGTCGCGCTCGGAGCGAAGATCGAGCACGGACAGCTCGGACCCGACGCAGTGGTGAAGGACCACGACACCGGAGCCGCGATCTGGTTCCCGGCGGTGTCACGGACGCCCGACACCGTGGCGGTGTAGGTCGTCGCCCCAGAGAGCGGCGCGGCCGGCGTGAACGTCGCGGTGTTCGTCGAGCTGTTGTAGGTGGTCGAACCGGTGACCGGCGTAGATCCCGCGACCAACGCGAACCCGATGGTCCCCGACTGCACTGCCTCCGAGAACGTCACCGTCGGGGCGACTCCCGTCGCCACACCCGTCGCGCCGACGGTCGGCGTGCGGCCGGTGATCGTGGGTGGCGTCGTGTCGACCGGCGGGGCCGCCGCGGTCGTGAACGACCACGACACCGGGCCGGCGATCAGGTTCCCCGCGGTGTCCCGCACTCCCGAAACGGTCGCCGTGTAGGTCGTCGACGCGCTGAGCGCGGCCGACGGGGTGAACGATGCCGTGTTCGTCGACGAGTTGTAGCCGACGGTGCCCGCCACCGGTGTCGACCCCACGGCGAGCGTGAAGGCGATCGTGCCCGACTGCACCGCCTCCGAGAACGTCGACGTCGGCACCACGCCCGTCGACACGCCCGTGGCACCCACCGCCGGCGTGCGGCCGGTGACGGTCGGCGCCGTCGTGTCGGGTCCGGTCGTGAGGACCACGTCGACCCAGTAGTTCGTGTTCAGGTAACTCGCGTTCGGGAACGCCGAGGACGTCCCGTACTTGTAGACACCGTTGCCGCCACCAGCGGCCGCCGACAGCGCGTGCAGCGGGGCGTTGTCGACCCCCGAGGTCGCGAAGGCCTGCCCCGTCACGCCGTAATTGCCGTTCGGCGCGAAGTACGAGGCGACGTAGGTGGTGTTCGCCGTGATCGTGACCGGCGACGAGAAGCTCACCTGCTGCCAGCCCGTGGCCGACTCACCCGAGAACGTCGCCGTCGCGAGGAGTGCGCCCGCCGAGCTCCACAGGTTCCCGACGTGCGTGCCGGTGTTGCCCGTCCCCTTGTAGAACCGGATGCCGCTCACCTGACCCGCGACGTCGGACCGGAACTTGACGCCCAACTCGACCCCGTCGGGATCGGCGGCGATCGCGGCCGGGGTTGCGCCGGCGGCCCAGATCGAGCAGGGACACGTCGGACCGGGTGCCGCCGTCGTGAACGACCACGAGACAGGGGCCGCGATCAGGTTGCCCGCTGTGTCGCGCACGCCGGACACGGTCGCGGTGTACGTGGTCGACGTGGCCAAGGCGGTCGACGGCGTGAACGACGCGGTGTTCGTCGATGCGTTGTACGAGGTCGACCCGGTGACGGGCGTGGAACCGATCGCGAGCGCGAAACCGACTGTGGCCGACTGGACCGCCTCGGAGAACGTCACCGTGGGCGCGACACCGGTTGCGACGCCGGTGGCCCCCACCGCGGGCGTCCGCCCGGTGACGGTCGGCGGCGTGGTGTCGGCGGGCGGCGCCGCGGTGGTGAACGTCCACGACACCGGGGCCGCGATGACGTTGCCCGCGGTGTCACGCACGCCCGACACCGTGGCGGTGTACGTCGTCGACGCCGTCAACGCACCCCCCGGCGTGAACGACGCCGTGTTCGTCGAGGCGTTGTACGAGGTGGAGCCCGAGACCGGCGTGGACCCGACGGCGAGCGCGAAGCCCACCGTGCCGGCCTGGACCGCTTCCGAGAAGGTCACGGTAGGCACGACGGAGGTCGCCACGCCCGTCGCGCCGATGGCGGGGGTCCGCCCGGTGACGGTCGGGGGCGTGGTGTCGACCGGGGGTGCGGCCGCGGTCGTGAACGACCACGAGACGGGCGCTGCGATCGTGTTTCCGGCGGTGTCCTTCACCCCGGAGATCGTCGCGGTGTAGGTCGTCGACGCCGCGAGTGCGGCCGACGGGGTGAACGTTGCGGTGTTCGTCGACGCGTTGTACGCCGTCGCACCGGCGACGGGCGTGGATCCGATGGCGAGCGCGAACCCGACCGTGCCGGCCTGCACCGCCTCGGAGAACGTCGCCGTCGGGACGACGCCGGTGGAGACACCGGTCGCGCCGACCGCGGGTGTCCGCCCGGTCACGGTCGGAGGCGTCGTGTCGACCGGCGGCGCACCGGTGGTGAGGACCACGTCGACGAAGTAGTTGGTGCTGAGGTACGACGCATCGGGGAACGCCGACGTCGTGCCGTACTTGTAGACCCCGTTGCCGCCGTCGACACCGGCCCGCAGCGCGTGCAGCGGAGCGTTGTCGACGCCCGCAGCCGCGAACGCCTGACCCGTGACCCCGTAGTGGCCGTTCGGCGCGAAGTACGACGCGATGTACGTGGTGCCGGCGTTCACCGCGACCGGCGATGAGAAGTTGACCTGCTGCCAGCCCGTGGCCGACTCGCCTGAGAACGTCGCGCTCGCGAGCAGCGAGCCCGACGCGCTCCAGAGGTTCCCGATGTGCGTACCCGTGTTCCCGGCGCCCTTGTAGAACCGGATACCCGAGATCTGACCGGCGACGTCGGAGCGGAACTTCACGCCCAACTCGACCGGGTCGGGGTCGGCCGCGATCGCGGCAGGTGTCGCTCCGGCACTCCAGATCGAGCACGGACACGTCGCGCCGGCTGCCGCAGTCGTGAACGACCACGAGAACGGCGCGGCGATGGTGTTCCCCGCCGTGTCCTTCACACCGGAGATCGTCGCGGTGTACGTCGTCGATGCCGACAACACCGCCGACGGCGTGAACGACGTGACCCGCGTGGTCGCGTTGTAGGTGGTCGTGCCGGCAACCGGAGTCGACCCCGCCGCGAGCGCGAAGCCGATCGTGGCCGACTGGACCGCCTCGGAGAACGTGGCCGTCGGCACTGCGCTGGTCGACACGCCGGTGGATCCGGCGGCCGGAGTCGACGCGGTGACGGTCGGTGGTGTGGTGTCGACCGGAGGTGCTGCCGCGGTCGTGAACGACCACGTGTACGGCGCGGCGATCGTGTTCCCCGCCGTGTCCTTCACGCCGGAGATCGTCGCCGTGTAGACGGTCGACGTGGCGAGCGCCGCCGTCGGAGTGAAGGTCGCGGTGTTCGTCGACGCGTTGTAGCCGGCGGTTCCCGCAACCGGCGTCGACCCCGCTGCGAGCGAGAACCCGATCGTGGCCGGCTGCACGGCCTCCGAGAACGTCGCCGACGGCGAAGCGCCGGTGGCCACGCCGGTCGCACCCGAGGTCGGGGTCACCGAGGAAACGGTCGGAGGTGTCGTGTCGGCCGGGGGCGGGGTCGACGTGAACACCACGTCGACCCAGTAGTTCGTGTTCAGGTAACTGGCGTCGGGGAACGCCGACGTCGCCCCGTATTTGAAGACCCCGTTCCCCCCGTCGACACCGGCCCGCAGCGCGTGCAGGGGCGCGTTGTCGACACCAGCCCCCGCGAAGGCCTGGCCGGTGACTCCGTAGTGACCGTTCGGCGCGAAGTACGACGCGATGTACGTGGTGTTCGCAGTGATCGCGACCGGCGAAGAGAACGTGACCTGCTGCCATCCGTTGGCCGACTCACCGGTGAACGTCGCCGTGGCGAGTCGGGTCCCGCTCGTGTTCCACAGGCTCCCGGTGTGGGTGCCGGTGTTCCCGGCGCCCTTGTAGAACCGCACGCCCGAGACGTAGCCGGAGGTGTCGGAGCGGAACTTCACGCCCAGTTCGACGGGGTCGGGATCGGCCGCGATGGCGGCGGGCGTTGCGCCGGCACTCCAGATCGAGCACGGGCAGGTTCCAGCGGCCGCGGCGGTCGTGAACGACCACGACACGGGTGCCGCGATCAGGTTGCCTGCGGTGTCGCGCACACCCGAGACGGTCGCGGTGTACGTGGTCGACGCGGTCAGCGCCGCCGTCGGAGTGAAGGTGGCGGTGTTCGTCGATGCGTTGTACGCCGACGTCCCGGCGACCGGCGTGGATCCGACGGCCAGGGCGAACCCGACCGTGGCCGCCTGCACCGGCTCCGAGAACGTGGCCGTCGGGGTCGCGCCCGTCGACACACCGGTGGCTCCCACCGCGGGTGTCCGCCCGATGACCGTCGGGGGCGTCGTGTCGGGTCCGCCGCCGCCGGTCGCGAACACGACGTCGACGAAGTAGTTCGTTGCGTTGAAGGACTGGTCGGGGAACGCGCTCGTCGGGCCGTACTTGAACACGCCGTTCCCGTTGGCGCCGGTCGACTGGAGCGCGTGCAGGGGCCCGTTGTCGGCTCCCGCGTTGAGGAAGGCCTGCCCGGCCGCCGCGTATCCGCCGTTCGGAGCGAAGTACGAGACGATGTAGGTCGTGTCGGCCAGCACGGTCACCGGCGACGAGAACGTCGCCTGCTGCCAGCCCGACGCCGACTCACCGGTGAAGAGGACGCTGGCGAGGAGCGTGCCGCTCTCGCTCCAGAGGTGGCCGGTGTGGGAGCCCGTGTTCGCGGTTCCCTTGTAGAACCGGACCCCGGTGACCTGGCCGGCGACGTCGGCGCGGAACTTCACCCCGAGTTCGACCGGAAGCGCCTCGGGCACCGACGGGGTCGGGGGCACTGTCACCGCGGGGAAGATCGAACACGGGCAGGTGTAGTTCGACGTGACCGAGATGCTCGCGGCGGGACTCTGCTGGTTGGCGCTGTCGTCGATGGCACGCACCCGAATGGTGGTCGTCCCGAGTTGCAGCGGGGTCCAGATGTAGGACCACGTGGCCCGGCCTGTCGCGAGCCGCCAGGTGGCACCTCCGTCGACCGAGACCTCGACCCCGGCGACACGACCGCCGGAGTCGGTCGCGGTGCCGGTGATCGTGACGGGCTGGCCGGTCTGGACCGTCGTGCCCGTGGCCGGGCTCGTGATCGTCGCCGTGGGTCGGACGGTGTCGGTGCTCGCGGTGGCCGGCGTGAGCCCGGACTGGATGGTGCCCGGCTGCGCGCCCATGTCGGCGAAGAGGTTCACCGTGGCCTGCTGCATGCGGACGTCTTCGACTCCGCCGCTGTTGTCGGCGTTCTCGGTCGCGAGGCCGTAGGCCCACCGGATGGTGCCCGCGCTGAACACGAGCGCGCCGCTCGCCGCCTTGTACAGCGTGAGCGCGTGATTCGCGATGCCGTTACCGTAGGTCGAGCCGTAGTCGATCAGGTACTTGCCGTCGTTGATCGCGACCGTGGTGTCGGAGAGTCGGATCAGGCCCGGCGGTCGTGTCCCGTCGTCGGGGACGACGTCCCATTCGTAGCCCAGCGTGCCGGCCGCGAGGCTCGTGGTGGCCCCGACGGCCTGCGTCGCGACACTCGTGTTGCGCCACAGTCGCATGAGGCCGTCGGCCTGCGGAACGGTCATCGTGTCGTTCCGGATGCCGTTCACCATGAAGAGCGTGCCGGTGAGTTTGTTCTCGGGGTCGTTGCCGTCGAACGGCGGACTGAACCGCGGGTCGCGCCAGGTACCGGTCCACTGTGAGGTCGGGTCGATCTTGGCGCCGGCGTGGGTCTCCTTGTACGAGACGAGCGTGCGCCGCGCGGTGCCGGAGCCGTCGATGCTGGTCTCCCACCGGGTCTTCCAGAACATCAGGTTGCCGGAGAAGAACGCGAGGTGGACGCCGGCGTCGCGGGCGGCTTCGACGTTGGCGCGCTGCTGCTTCGACCAGTACTCGTCGTGGCCGGCCGACACGAACACCTCGTGCTCGAGGAGTTCGCTGCCCGACGAGTCGGCATCGACCCCCGAGATGTACGACACGTCGTAGCCGTTCCGCTCCATGAAGCGGATCATGGTGTACTGGTCCTGCCAGAAGAACGTGTGGGGCCAGCTCGCACCGGTGTCGAACGGCCGGTTGTAGCTCACCTTGTACGAGCGCCCGACGGGCTGACCGCCGTAGAGGCTGTTGCCGCCGAAGCCGTTGTACGCGTGCCAGGTGGTGTCGTTCGTCTGGAACACCATCTTCGAGCCACCGTCGTCGTCGCGCACGACGAAGAAGACGTGACTCTTCCCGCCGGTGTCGGGCCGAGAGAGCAGCGCGAAGTAGACGCCGGAGACCGCGGTCGACGGGACCGACCACGAGCTCGACTGCGCCCAGTTGCCGCAGTCGACGAGGCCGGTGGAAGGTTCGGAGAGGCAGTTCGGCTGATTTTGGGCGAGGGGCGCCGCGAGCGTCGTGATGTGACGGGCACCGTTGCCCTGGTACCAGCCGACGCGGTAGATGTCGATCGCGTACGCCGAAGCGGTGGTGTCGACCTTGAACCCGACGGTCTGACCCTGGTCGACGCTGAACTGGGTCGCGAAGCCCTGCAGGTTCGGGTCGCCGGCGCCGGTGATGTCCCACTCCGAAGGCGGGTTGCCCGGCAGCGTGTTCTCGCACGCGATCGCGTTGGTGAGCGGATCGCACGGAGGGGCCGCCACTGCGGGCGCGCTGACCGCGCCGACCATCCCCGCCGAGAGGAGGGCGACGATGGCGACGCCGACGACGACCGAGCGCCGCGCCGCTCCCCAAGAACCCCAGGCGTTCACGTCTCGTTTCCCATCCGTTCGGTTCCGCATCCGTGCCCCCGACCCGAATGGCTGCGATTCGCCAACTCGGAAACGCCCAAAACCTACTCGAAAGTCTCGCGTCGGGCTGGGTCTCTCGGCCCATTCCAGCAGGAGAATACCCACCTGTCGAGCCGAGTTCCCGGTTTTCGGGGTCCTTCGGGTCGCCTGCCTCACCTGGCAACACGGGGAGTGGCGTGAGGATCGCCGAACCCCGAACCCATTTGTCTCGTCGCTCCCTTGTCTCACGAGGATCGCGGCCTTGCGTTTCTGCACGTTTCGGACAGGCTTGTCGAGCTTCGAGCTCCGGAGCAACTGGCCTGGGCGTCAGCCCGCGAGGGTCGCGACGAGGATCGCCTTGACCGTGTGGAGTCGGTTCTCGGCCTGATCGAACACGATGCTGGCGCTCGACTCGAAGACTTCGTCAGTGACCTCGAGGCCGGATGCCATGCCGGTGTACTCCATGATCTCGCGGCCGACGATCGTGTTCGCGTCGTGGAACGCCGGGAGGCAGTGCATGAACTTGACGCCGGCGTTGCCCGTCTTCTCGATGAGCGTCGCGTTGACCTGATACGGCTCGAGCAGACCGACGCGTTCCTTCCAGACGTCCTTGGACTCCCCCATGGACACCCACACATCGGTGTGGACGAAGTCGACGCCGGCCACCGCGCGGGCGACGTCGTCGGTGACGCTGAGCCGCGCGCCCGTGCGAATCGCGATGCGCTCGGCGATCTCCACCACCTCGTTCGGCGGCTGGAGCTCCTTCGGCCCCGCGAGGCGGACGTCGCTGCCCATGAGCGCACCCATGACCAGGAGGGAACGTCCCATGTTGAAGCGACAGTCGCCCACGAACGCGTAGGAGATGTCGTCGTAGCTCTTGCCACTCGCCTCGCGCATCGTGAGGAAGTCGGCGAGCATCTGCGTGGGGTGCCACTCGTCGGTCAACCCGTTGTAGACCGGCACTCCTGCGTGTTCGGCCAGCTCCTCGATGTCGACTTGACGGTTGCCTCGAAATTCGATCGCGTCGAACATGCGTCCGAGGACCCGAGCAGTGTCCCTGATCGATTCCTTGTGCCCCATCTGCGATCCCGACGGATCCAGGTAGGTGACGTGGGCACCCTGGTCGTGGGCGGCGACCTCGAACGCCGCCCGAGTCCGGGTCGACGTCTTCTCGAAGATGAGCGCGATCTCCTTGCCCGTGAGCCGCGCGACTTCGGTACCACAGTATTTCGCCAGCTTCAGCGACTCGGCGAGCTCCAGCAGAAAACGGAGCTCGTTCGGCTCGAAGTCGATCTCCTTGACGAAGCTTCGGTTCTTCAGGTTGAACGCCATCGTTCACTCCCGCTCGGGATCAGAACGCCGGATCGCGTTCGAGGGGACAGGTCATGCAGTGCGAGCCACCCCGGCCCCGGCCGAGCTCGAA
>JBBRHS010000019.1:0-16622 GCA_038222385.1 Acidimicrobiia bacterium | reverse complement strand
CGAGCTTCGCTCGGACGTCGGCGGGTCCGAGCCCCTCGAGGTGGTCGACCTCGTCGGCTTCGAACAGGAGGAGGAAGTCGGGCCGGTGCGGCGCCTCGACCTGTTCCGGGAAGAAGTGGGAGTCACGCGCGGCGACAATGGCATCGACCGTGAGCAGCCCGGCTTCGCGGTGATCGGGGTGCAGTCGATAGCGCTTCCAGGGGTCGTGGCCGAGCACAGCATCCGGGCGTACCTGCCGAATGATCCGGCAGATCTCGGCCCGCAGGTGTGCGGTCGCCACCAGCTCCCCGTCGACCGCACCGAGGAAATGGACCTCCTCGGCACCGAGCGCCCGAGCGGCATCGCGCTGCTCGGATTGGCGGGTGGCAACGAGCTCGGCGAGATCAGCGCCGGCGTCCCATGATCCCTTCGAGCCGTCGGTCAGCACGAGCAGGTGCACCTCGGTGCCCGATCGGGTCCACTTCGCGAGGGCGCCGCCGCAGCCGAACTCGATGTCGTCGGGGTGGGCGCCGATGGCGAGGGCACGGCCGGGTCGCGACGGTGCATCACCGGCCGTTGCGGTGCCGGTCATCGTGGCGTCGCCAGCGTGCGTCGGAGCCGGGCTAGGTCGTCGGGGACGTCGACATCGAATGCGAGGTCCGGATCGCGCACGACGCGGACGGCCAGTCCGAGCCGCTGGGCCAGCGCGACGTGTCGGCGGAACGAGTTCTCGCCATAGGCGAACTCGAACTCGGTGCCGGTTTCCGTGGGGACCGAGAGCACCGGGGTGCCGTCGTCTCGGTGGCACGGTACGACGACCATGATCCGTCGCGAGCCGTCGTTGGCGACTCCCGCGAAGGTCCGGGCCCACGGGAGATCGGCGTGGGCGACGATCGCCCGGGGCAGGCCCTCGTCTCGACACCAACGCACGCCCGCGCGGGCCGATGCATCGAGTCCGCCCGGATCAGGGATCACCGCTGCACCGGCGTCGGCGGCCCACTTGCGCACCTCGGGCGCGGCGGTGACCACGACCACGGGGAAGGGTGTCGCAGCCGCGACCACACGCGCCGCGAGCTCGCGGCCGAGGTCGGCACGGCCCGCTGCGTCGATCGCGTCGACCAGTCGAGCCTGACCGCCGACGAACGCTCGGATCGGCACAACGACCCCGGCCCGGGCCGTTGCGTTCGCGCCGGCGGCTGCGAGGTCGGACTGCATGAGTAGTGCGTATGCTACCGAGCGGTGTCCGAGCAGCTGCAACCGTCGCGACCGGCGGCGTCCTGATGGAACTCGCCTACGGGACCGCCCGCGCCGTGCTCCTCCCCGTGCTCCACCTCGGACTGCGGTGGACGGTCGAGGGGGTCGACCGTATCTCCCTCGACGGCCCGGTGATCCTGGCGTCGAACCACACGTCGTACCTCGACCCGCTCGCGCTCGCGTACGTCGCCGATCGCCGGAAGCGACGCGTGCGCTTCCTCGCGAAGGCGGAGCTGTTCGAGAAGCCGGCACTCGGTGCGTTCCTGAGCGCCGCGCAGCAGATCCCGGTGTCGCGCGGTTCGGCGAGCGCGTCCGGAGCCCTCGATGATGCGGTCGCCGCGCTCCGCCGAGGTGCGTGCGTCGCGGTGTTCCCGGAAGGCACGATCTCGCTCGACCTCGAGCCGATGCGGGGGAAGTCGGGAACCGCCCGCCTCGCGCAGGCGAGTGGTGTCCCGGTGACTCCCGTCGGCCTGTGGGGCGCGCACCGTCTCATGTTCAAGGGCCGCAAGCCACACTGGGAACGTGGCGTCGCGGAGGTGGCGGTGGTCGGCGATCCGGTTGCCGTCGCGCCCGACGACGACATCCGCGCCGCGACCGATCGGATCATGAGCGGGATCTGCGCCCAGGTCGCGCGCGCCCGTGCTCGCTACCCTGCCGTGCCGGACGGAGCCGACGACTGGTGGGTCCGCACACCCGAGACTGCGGTGCTGCGACCCGCGAAGCGGACGGTGTCGTGAAGGTCGCGGTCATCGGCGCGGGATCATGGGGCACCGCGGTGGCGGCGATCGCCGCGACGAACGCCGACACGGTGCTCTGGGCCCGCGACCCGGCGCTCGCCGAACGGATCGACACCGACCACGAGAACGTCGAGTACCTCGCGGGCATCGAGCTCCCACCGCAGTTGCGGGCCACGGCGTCGATCGACGACGCCTGCTCGGATGCCGACGTCGTGGTGCTCGGTGTCCCGTCGCACGGGCTCCGCGCGGTGTTGGAGGCCGCTCGCCCCAACATCGGGCGCGACACGCCGATCGTGAGCCTGTCCAAGGGGGTGGAGCAGGGGACGCTCCTGCGGATGACCGAGGTGGTGGCCGACGTGCTCCCCGAGCACCGCCGCGACCGCACCGGCGTGCTCACGGGACCCAATCTCGCGCGCGAGGTGGCCGAGGGTCAGCCGACCGCCTCGGTAGTGGCGATGGGGTGTGCCGAGACCGACCGCGCGCTCCAGGGCATCTTCATGACGTCGACGTTCCGGGTCTACACGAACCCCGACGTGATCGGCTGTGAGATCGCAGGCGCGCTGAAAAACGTGATCGCCCTCGCCGCCGGGGTGGCCCACGGCCTCGGGTACGGCGACAACACCAAGGCCGCGCTGATCACGCGCGGCCTGGCGGAGCTGGCGCGGCTCGGCATCGCGCTCGGCGGCGCACCGATGACGTTCTCCGGCCTTGCGGGGATGGGTGACCTCGTCGCGACCTGCACGAGCGAGAAGAGTCGCAACCGGACGGTGGGCGTGGCGCTCGGTCGGGGACAGTCGCTCGAGGAGATCGTCGCCGAGATGAAGATGGTCGCAGAAGGCGTGAAGTCGACCGCCGCGGTGCTCGAGCTCGCGTCGCGGGTGGGCGTCGAGATGCCCATCGCCGAACAGGTGGGGGCGGTCCTCTACGAGGGACGCCGTCCCGCCGACATCGTCCCCGCCCTCATGCTGCGCCAGGCCCGCCCGGAGCACGGCTCGTGAATCCTGTCGGGTCGGTGGGGACGCCACGGCTGGCGCGGATCGACGGGCGCGGCGGACTCTCGGTCGACGGGAGTGGGATCCGTCTCGACTGGTGGGTCGGGGCCGACGACCGCTGGAGGATCGCGACCGACGAAGCCGCCGTGCGGCAACGCCGGCTCGGCGCGGCGCCTGCGTACGAGACGGCTCTGCGGGTCCCGAGTGGCGACGTCTTCCACCGGGTGTACGCGATCGGTGGCGCCGGCGACCCGATCCTGCTCGAGATCGAGAACGACTCCCCGGCCCCGGTCGCGCTCGCGCTGGTGCTGCACGGGCTCCGCCCGGGCACCCGGCTCGACGGAACCCGGCTCGAGCTGGGGTACGACCTCGCGCTCGACGCCACGAAGGCCGCGGGCCACGTGATCACGGCACCCGACCGTGCCACGCTCCTCGCGACCGTGGAACGGGGCGAGCGGGTCGACCCGACGACGACCGCGCTCCCCGAGGGCTCCGCCGTGGTCGGGCTCTTGCATCCGATCGCGCACCGGACCCGCGCCCGGTTCGCCCTGGTCCTCGATCCCGCCGGCGCGCCGACCGTCGATCTCGTCGCCGCACCGAGCGCGACCGACGCGGCGCGCGGATGGGACGCGATGCTGCGGCGCGGGATGCAGGTCGTGTTCGCCGACGCGGGCCGGCAGACCAGCACCGACCAGGCCCGGGCCGACCTCCTGCTGGAGGCCGGGCTGGCCGGCGCAGGAGCCGAAGCGTTCGTCGCACTCGAGGACTGGGGCTTCGACGCCGAAGCGGTCGAGCTGTGGCGACAGCTGGGATGGCGGGCCCGCCGACGGGCCGGTCGTGACCGGTCGCAGTCGTCGGTCGCCCCCTTGATCGACCCGCCCGGTGGGGAGCCGCCCGGTGCCGCGGCGCGGCTGCGGGTCGCCCGGGATGCGGTGATCGCGGAACGGTCCGACGGTGCGATCGTGCTCGCGCCGGCTGCGCCCGCGCCGGGTGAGCCGCTCGAGGTGCACGACGCTCCGACGCGCGCCGGTTCGGTGTCGTACGCGATCCGGTGGCACGGCGAACGCGCGGCACTGCTGTGGGACGTGCAGCCACCGGCCGCGGTGCGGCTCGTCGCACCCGGGCTCGACGCGGGGTGGACGACCGACGAACCCTCGGGTGAGGTGCTGCTGGGCCCGGCTCTCGTCAGCGAAGGTGGAGCGTGACGATCTCACCGGCGCGCAGTTCGCGCTGACCGGTGAACGTGTCGAGCTCCCGATCGAGCAGGTCGACCACGGAGCCACGCGCCGCGACCCCGTCGCGTTCGACGGTGAGCCGAGACGCGACCGTCGCCGGGTTGAAGACGCGGATCGCGAGCGTATCGCCGGCTCGGGTCACCGCCGACACGACCGCGCCCTCGACCCGGAGCGGTCGCCCCGCCGGCGCGACGGTGCGGCCGCGGTCTGCAGGCACCGGCTCTGCGAGCAGCGGTACGAGGAACTCGTCGGCGCGCGCGTAGAGGTCGGCATCGATCCAGGTGCCGCGGTGAGGAAGGAGCGCGTACTCGCCGACGACCGGTCCCAGGAGCTGCGGACCCCGCAGTGGCATCGGGGGACCGGCCGGGTTGGATCGCAGGGACGGCTCGGCTCGTGACAGGTATCCGGTGGCGCGCAGCAGGGTGAGCGCTAGCTCGCGGCCGTCGTCGACGACCTCGTACTCGAGTAGCCCGTCGTGGAGGACGGCGAGTCCGACCGCGCGGTCGGACGCGTCGACGAACCGACGCGACACGAAGGTCGGGAGCCCGACCTCGTGGGGTCCGCCCTCGGCGTCGAGCCCGCGGTGCACCACGGCGAACGCGCACTCGGCGTCGGAACCGGTGACCGGCGCGGGGAGCGGGAAGTGCGCCCGGAGCCGGTGGTCGCGCGACGGGTTGTCGAATTCGGTGCGCACCCGCACGAACCGCTCACCGGCGCGCACCTCGAGAGTCGTGTGGACCGTGACTTCGACCGTCGCGTGGTTCCGGTCGGAGCACGAGCGCTCGTCACCGATCGCGTCGATCGGCCACGCGTAGGTCTGCTCGATGACGAGCCGGCCGCGGACGGGACCCCGTTCGTCGATCCTGCACTCGGTCCGGATCGGTGTGTCGACGAGCCGGTCGCGGTCGGGCGGCGAGTAGCTGTAGGTGTCGCCGCCGTCGCCACCGTCGACCAGTCGGCCGAGGCCCGTCACGTGGACGCCGTCGGCTTCGACGGCGAAGGTGCCACGTTCACCCTCGAGCTGCACGCGAACGAGCCCGTTGTCGAGTCGTGGTGCACCACCGTTGTCGACCACCGCGACCGGCGCAGGTCCGACGGGTTCGCGGCCGGGTACGGGCCCGGAGGCGACGGTGAACGTGCGCCAGCCGAACCCCGGTACCGGCTGGGCCTCGGCCACGACGACCTGTTCGGTCGCGCGGGTGACGCGAAACCGGAACGTCGCGCCCTGCGCGCCGAGCTCGCGCAGCTCCGCCCGCACGGCGTCGAGGTCGACCACTGCGTCGCCGGGATCCGCGCCGACGAAGTGGTAGTCGTGACTCCCGTCGGCGAGCCGACTGCGGTCGACGCGACCGATGCGGGTACCCACGATCTCGTGGCCTCGCATCATCTCGATGACCCACGCCACCTTCCGGCCGACCACGGTCGTGTTGAACACCTCACGTTCGCGGGTCGCGAGTCGTTGGGTCGCGACCGGAGTGCCGTCGTCGGCAACGAGGTGCACGACGGCACGGCCGGGAACCGTCAGTTCGAGCAACCCCCGGCGGTCCGCCTGCGACGGGTTCACGACCACGATGCTGCGCGGTGGGGCGTCGACCGAGCCGGCGAGCGCCGAGACCGAGCTCCGTGCGATGCCCTCACCGATCTGGCGGGCCTCGGCGTACCGCACCACCACCTGGTCGACGACCTCATCGGCACTGCACGCGCACGCCGAGTCGTGCGCGCTGTTCAGCACCAGGGCTCGCCACGCGATGTCGAGCTGCGCGTGCGGGTAGTCGTCGGGTGCCCTGAACAGCGCAGCAACCCGCTCCGCGACCCGCTCCACCGCCCGCTCTGCGGCCGCGGCGGCTCGGTGTACGTCGACGCGGTTCGACGCAACGCCCATGAGCACGTCGGCTCGGGCTCCGGAACGCAGCTCACCCTCCCACTCCGGGAGGCCGTCGACGGGTTGTCGACGCAGGTACTCGGAGAGGGAGGTGACCTCGAACCGCAGTTCCGACTGCGCGGCGTTCGCCGCGGCGACGACGGACCCGAGCCCGGGCTGGGGCAGCAGGTGATCGCTTCCGTTCATGAGCAGGAGGTCGCCACCTGCGAGCTGGAAGTCGCCGAGCTCGTGCGCGTAGCCCCTGGCGCGAGCGATCAGACCGTCGGACGCGTCCGGGAGATCACGCCCATTGGAGTACGAGCCGTAGAGGTACTCGGTCCGCACGCGCGAGCCGTCGGGCGACTCCCACCAGAACGCGGTCCGGTCGACCGCGGCGGGAACACCGCGCCACACGACGGCGTGCTCGAGGCCGGCGGCCCGCAGGATCTGCGGCATCTGGGCCACGTGTCCGAACATGTCCGGGAGGTAGCCCACCTCCATCGGTCCGCCGAGCTCTGCGGCGCGTCGCATCCCGAGTTGGAGGTTCCGGACGATCGTCTCGGCCGACACCATGAACTCGTCCATCAGGATCATCCACGGCCCGACCGTGAGGCGCCCTTCGCCGACCAGGGCCCGGATCGTGGTCTCGGCGTCCGGCCGGATCTCCAGGTAGTCGTCGATGACGGCTGTCTGACCGTCGAGCAGGAAGCGCGTGTAGCTGTCGTCGTGTTCGAGCAGCTCGAGGAGTTGGTCGAGCAGGTCGACGAGGCGGAGGCGGAAGGTCTGGAACGGAGCGTGCCACTCGCGGTCCCAGTGGGTGTGGGGAACGATGCCCACCACCGTGGGGCGCGTCGCGTCGGGCACGGGCTCAGGATAGGAGCCGGACGCGCCGACACGTGACCCGGCGTCTCACGGCTCGGCGCGCTCCGATCGATTCTCGCGGAGCGCGGTTCCTGGCTCGAATGACTCCGAACTCGCGCGCTCGACTGAACGACTCCCCACGAAACATTTACGTCATCTGTACGTAGCAGCCGCTTCACGCTCCGGCTCACCTCGCGAAACCCTCCGTCCATAGGTTCAGCAGCGGTCGCCGGCGGTCAGACGCCGGTCACCGCAATCTGACAGCACGAGGCGGTATTTCGACAGTTGCGTCGGCGGGGCAGCGCGGCCCTGACCACGCCGTTACCTGGGAGGGTGGGTGTGAAGGTGCGAAAGAAACTCGCGATCACATGTGTGGTCGCGATCGGGTTGGTGGCGATGAGCGCGAGCAGCGCGTTCGCCGCCGACAAGCCCATCTATCAGGGGCCGACACTGGCACCGAGCGACATCGCAGTGAGTCTGAACCTGCTCTGGATCGTCATCGGGGCGTGCCTCGTGATCTTCATGCAGGCCGGATTCGCGCTGGTCGAAGCGGGGTTCTGCCGGGCGAAGCACGCGGCGCACGTCATGTCGACGAACTTCGCGATCTTCGGACTCGGCTTCGTCGCGTTCTTCCTGATCGGGTTTCCGATCATGTTCAGCGGCTTCAGCTACCCGGGTTACTTCGGGTTGGACAAGCCGATCAGCGGTGATGCGCTCATCAAGTTCGGTGACGGCACCAACTGGGTCTTCCTGTGGGGAAAGGGAGGCTTCGCGCTCACCGATCTCGGCGGCGCGGCGAACGGTGCGGCGATCGCTGCGTTCTTCCTGTACATGGTGGCGTTCATGGACACCACCGCGACCATCCCGACCGGCGCGATGGCGGAGCGGTGGAAGTGGAAGGCGTTCGTCGGCTGGGGCCTCTTCTGCGGGGCCCTCTACTACCCGATCTTCGGTGCCTGGACCTGGGGTGGCGGTTGGCTCAGCCAGCTCGGCAACAGCATGGAGCTGGGTTTCGGGTACGTCGACTTCGCCGGTTCCGGGATCGTGCACGCCACGGGTGGCGTGGCCGGGCTCGCAGGGGCACTGGTCCTCGGCGCCCGCGTCGGCAAGTACGGCCCCGACGGGAAACCGCGAACCCTCGCGGCACACAGCATCCCGATGGCGATGCTCGGGACCTTCATCCTGCTCTTCGGATGGTTCGGGTTCAACGCGGCGTCGACGTTTGCGGCGACTGACGTGCGGTTCACCACGGTCGCGGTGAACACCGCGCTCGCGGCGGCGTTCGGCGCCACATCGGCGATGTTCTACTGCATGTCGTCGAAGCGGTTCGCCCACAAGCCCGACCCGGGCATGATGGTGAACGGCATGCTCGCCGGTCTGGTGGCGATCACAGCTCCGTGCGCCTTCGTGCAGCCCTGGGCTGCCGCGGTCATCGGGCTCATCGCAGCCCCGATCATCATCGAGTCGTGCCTGTTCTTCGAGCGGCGCGGGATCGACGACCCGGTGGGTGCGATCTCGGTGCACGGGGTCGGCGGCATCATGGGGGTCCTGTTCGTCGGGATCTTCTCGAGCGGTGACTACGGCGCCGGGTGGAACCTCACCGCCAAGGGTGCGGCCGCGGAGGCCTCGGGCGTGACCGGGATCCTGTACGACTTCGAGCTCGGCATCCGCCAGCTCGGAGCGCAGGCGATCGGCGCGCTGGTCATCATCACCGTGATGTTCGGGTTCGCCTATGGCTTCTTCAAGCTCCAGAACGCGATCATGAAGGGTGGCATCCGACCCACCGAGGAAACGGAAGTCGCCGGTCTCGACATCGAGGAGATGGGCGTCCTCGCCTACGACAACCTCGTGCTCAACGAGCTCGACGTCGTCGGCATCGACGGGGTGCCGGAGGTCGTGGCATCGGGTGGTCCCTCACCCGACCCGACGATCGGCCGGTAGCGGCCACCCGAACTCGCGGCGCGGAGGCGCTGCTCGTGAGGAACGGCTCGAAGGAGGGGCCGGTCGGCATCGTCGCCGATCGGCCCCTCTCGTACCCGCGGGGACATGACGAGCGCCGTCTACGGTGACGGATCGTGCGGCCTGAGCCTGTGTCCATCACGTCTCGCCTCGACGACCTCACGGCCGACACGAGCATCGACGGTCCGGCATACGGCCGGGCCTTCGCCGCGCTCGTCGACGAGTGGCTCACGAAGCTCCTGCCGGAGGGTGACGGCATGGCGCTCGCTGCGGTCGGCGGGTACGGACGCCGGGAACTGGCGCCGGCCAGCGATCTCGACGTGGTCCTCGTGCACGACAAGCGCACCGATGCGGGTGCGGTCGCCGATCAGATCTGGTACCCGATCTGGGATGCCGGGTTCCGGCTCGACCACAGCGTCCGTACCGTGAAGGCCGCACTCGCGCTCGCCGACACCGATCTGTGGGTCGGGCTCGGTCTGCTCGACGCGCGGTGGGTCGCGGGGGAGCCGCGTCTCGTGGAGAGCCTCGCCGAGGGTGCCCACCGCCAATGGCGAGACCGGGCGAAGCGTCGTCTGCCGGAGCTCGAGGAGGCGGTCCGCACCCGTCACGATCGCTTCGGTTCGGTGGCGTTCGAGCTCGAGCCCGACCTCAAGGATGGAGTCGGTGGCCTTCGCGACGTCACCGTCCTCCGCGCACTCGAGATCGCCCTTCCGGCGGTCGATCTCACCGACGAGGTGCTCGAGGCGGCTGCGCTGCTCTTCGGCGTCCGGGTCGCGCTCCAGCGCATCAGTGGGCGTCGCGACGAGCGGCTCCTGCTCGACTACCAGGATCAGGTCGCGCTGACCCTCGACCATCCCGACGCCGACGAGCTGATGCGCGTGGTCTCACAGGCGGGCCGGACCGTCGCGTGGCATGTCGACGATGCGTGGCGCGCGGCGCGTGCCGCGCTCGAGGGGCCGCGAGGACGGACGAGCGGGGGCGGCGACGTGATCGTGGCCGAGAGCGTCGTGCTCCGCGACAACGAGTTCGCGCTCACCGCCGACGCCGACCTGGACGCCGATCCGGCCCTGCTCCTACGGCTCGCCGACCTCTCCGCGAGCCGCGGCGCATCGATCGCGCGTCCGACGCTGCGACGCCTCGTCGACGAGGCACCGGAGCTTCCCGATCCATGGCCCGTCGGCGCACGCGATGCCCTCGTCGGCTTCCTCGGTGCCGGCGCGGCCGCGATCCCCGTCTTCGAGACGCTCGACCGCTACGAGCTCGTGAACCGGATCCTGCCCGAATGGTCGGCGGTGCGGAGCAAGCCGCAGCGCAACGCGTTCCACCGGTACACCGTCGACCGGCACCTCGTGGAGTGCGCGACCCGCGCCGCGGCCCTCACCCGCGACGTCGCCCGACCCGATCTGCTGCTCGTCGGCGCGCTCTTCCACGACATCGGCAAGGGGTTTCCCGGCGACCACACCGATGTCGGTGTCGAGAAGGTCGCCGAGCTCGCAGCACGGATGGGCTTCCCGCCGGCCGACGTCGACACTCTCGTGGCGATGGTCCGGTACCACCTGTTGCTCCCCTCGGTGGCGACGAGTCGTGATCTTGACGACCCGGACGTGATCGCCGCGGTCGCCGAACAGGTCGGCGACATCGACCTGCTCCGACTGCTCGGCGCATTGACCGAGGCCGACTCGCTCGCCACCGGCGAGAGCGCGTGGAGCGACTGGAAGGCCCGCCTCATGGCGGTGTTGGTCCTGCGGGTCGCTCGCGTCCTCGAGGGGCACCGCCCAGACTCCACTCCGGCGGCACCCCCGGGTGACGACGACCTGGTCGCCCGCGCCGGAGGTGGCGTGCTCGTCGAAGGCGGCGCGCAGGCGCTCACCGTCGTCGCTCCCGACGAACCTCGGTTGTTCAGCCGCGTCGTCGGGGTCCTCGCGTTGCACGGTCAGAGCATCCGTTCGGCCTCGGCCCGGACCGTGGTCGACGGCCCTGCGATCTCCGAGTTCGAGCTCGAGCCGCACCATCCGGGCTCCCGGCCGCCCGACTGGCAGGCGGTCGCGACCGACGTGGAACGCGCCCTCGCCGGCGAGCTCGTCCTCGAGGACCGCCTCGCCGAGCTTTCGCAGCGCTCGAATCGACTTCGGCGACCGACCGCCGCCTCGTCGCCCGAGGCGCGTGTCTTCATCGACAACGAAGGCTCCCGGGTGGCAACGATCGTCGAGATCCGCGCCGCCGACGCGACGGGCCTGCTCTTCCGCGTCACGCGAGCGTTCGCCGACCTCGATCTCGACATCCGCTCGTCTCGGGTGATGACCATGGGCCACGAGGTCGTCGACACCTTCTACGTCGTCGCGCGCGGCGGCGACAAGATCGAGGAGGCGTTGGCCCTCGCGCGGATCGAAGCGAGGCTGCTCGCCTCGATCGAAGTCGACAGCTTCTGACGCGTACGCTCGCGCGATGCACCTGGTGCTGGGTTCCGATGAACGCACGCCCTTGACCGATTCCGTTGCCGACGATCTCACATCGCGGGGTCACGAAGTCGAGCTCGTCGGTCCGGCCGGCGGCGCGCCGGGCGAGTGGGCCGAGGTCGGGCGGGCAGTGGGGGAGGCGGTCGCCTCGGGCAACGCGGCGACCGCGGTCCTGTTCTGCTGGACCGGTACCGGCGCGGCGATCGCCGCGAACAAGGTTCCCGGCGTCCGGGCCGCGCTCTGTACCGACGCCGCAACCGCGGCCGGAGCCCGGAGGTGGAACGACGCGAACGTCCTCGTGATGGGTCTGCGTCTCACCAGCCCCGAGGTCGCCCGGGAGATGCTCGACGCGTGGTTCGCGAACGACCCTGATCCGTCGGAAGCGGCCAACATCGCCCGGCTCGAGCAGTGAACGTAGGCTCCGGTGTGAAGCGAACGGAGACCGGTCCCTGCTGGTATCCGCGCCGATCGAGTGAGTGGAGCGAGATCGAGATGCCGAAGTACGTGATGCTGTCGACCATCGGACCCGAGGGATGGGCGACCATCCGGGAGAAGCCGGAACGGATCCGTGGAGTCACCGACGAGGTCGAGGCGATGGGCCTCACCGTGATCGCGCAGTACGCGGTGATGGGGCAGTACGACTTCGTGAACATCATCGAGGCACCCGACGAAGCCACCATGGCCCGGGCCGCGGTGATGCTCGCCGCCCGGGGAACGATGCGGAGCACCACCTTGCAGGCACTCGACGTAGAGGAGCTCATCGCCGCGCTCTCGGCCGGCGGCGGCACTGAGTAAGCGCGTCACCGCACGAACAGAGACCAGTCAGGTCTTCGCGACTCCTCGTTCACGTCCAGGCTACGAAGCGGCCACAGGCCACTCCTACGGTGCCCATCAGGTGAGCCGGGAAGTCTGGTCGGCATCGATCCCTCGGGTCGATTCATCAAGTCCTCCTCGAGGAGATGCCGATGCTGCGCGCGCTCGCCGAACCGCCCCGCCCCGCTAGCGGCCTCGCGGCCTGCGCCGGGACCGTCGGGGTCCGTGACGCGGCGAACTCTCGTCGCCCATCCATTGGGAGGAACTTTGCGTAGAAAACTCGCCGCCGTCGGCGTGCTCGCGGGTGGGGTGGTGCTCGCCACCGCGTCCCCCGCTGCGGCCGCCGACCCGACACCCGCCGAACTGGTCCAGGGAAATCTCGACAACGTCTTCGTGCTGGTCGCGGCGGTGCTCGTGATCTTCATGCAGGCCGGCTTCGCGCTCGTCGAAGCCGGACTCACGAGGGCCAAGAGCGTCGCGAACATCATGATGAAGAACCTCACCGACTTCATCGTCGGCATCGTCGGGTTCTTCTGCGTCGGGTTCGGTCTCGCCTACGGAGGGACCGGCGACTTCTTCGGGACGTCGAACTGGTTCCTCAACGATGCCGTCGGCTACGGCAACCTCACGATGCCGACGTTCTTCGTCTTCCAGGTCGCGTTCGCCGCGACCGCGGCGACCATCGTCTCGGGCGCGATGGCCGAACGCACGAAGTTCAGTGCCTACGTGATCTACAGCGTCGTGATCAGCGCCGTGATCTACCCGATCGCGATCCACTGGCTCTGGGGTGGCGGCTGGCTCGCCCAGCTCGACACGCCCTTCATCGACTTCGCCGGCTCCACGCTCGTGCACAGCGTCGGTGGTTGGGCTGCACTCATGGGTGTGCTGTTCCTCGGACCCCGTATCGGCAAGTACGGACCCGACGGCAAGCCTCGGACCATCCTCGGTCACTCGATGCCGTTTGCCATCCTCGGGACGTTCATCCTCTGGGTCGGCTGGTACGGGTTCAACCCGGGTTCGGAGCTCGCAGCCGACGGTGCGATCGGTCCGATCGCACTCACGACCACGCTGTCGGCGGCGTTCGCAGCCTGCACGGCGCTCGCGATCACATGGTTCATCGGCAAGCCCGACGTGGGTGTGACTGCCAATGGTGCGCTGGCCGGGTTGGTCGGCATCACCGCGGGTTGCGCGGCCGTCGACAACTGGGCGGCGTGCGTCATCGGTGTGCTCGCCGGTGCGCTCGTGGTCGTCTCGCTGAAGTTCTTCGACCGCATGAAGATCGACGACCCGGTCGGCGCCATCTCGGTGCACGGCGTGTGCGGGGCGTTCGGGACGATCGCGGTGGGTTTGTTCGCAGCTGAAGGTGGACTCCTCACCGATGGCGAGATGGACCAGCTGGTCTCGCAGATCATCGGTGTCGTCGCCGTCTTCGTCTTCGTGACGGTCACCACCGGCATCCTGTTCGGCGCGCTCAAGGCCTTGCACGGTCTGCGGGTCTCCGAGGAGGAGGAGTTCGCGGGTCTCGACATCCACGAACACGGCGCCCCCGGCTACGGCGGATTCATCTTCGAAGCGGAAGAGATCACGGTGGGAACCACCGGAAAGGTCGGCGCGTAGTCAGAGCGCGCCGTGCACGGCGGGGACCGGCTCGCGGACGGGTACCCACCCTCCCCCGCAAGCCGGTCCCCGCTATACCCACCACATCGATTTGCGCTTCTCCTCGCGCACGTCGTCGCCGACGAAGAGGGCCGGGAGCACGGAACCATCGGATCGGCGCCGCAGCCGGTAGCTGCGGACACCCTGGTCGTCGACCTGGTCCTCGATCTCGAAGCCACGCGCCCATCGTTGATCGAAGCGGGATCGCACTTCGACGCGGGTACCGGGCTGCACACTTGGATCCTACCGCCGGGTGCAAGTCGCCCCGAGTAGGTTGCACTCGATGGCCGCGACCGCGCCGACCCGCGCCACCAAGCCCACCCTGCGTTTCGAACGGCGCTGCTGGAAGGCCGGTGACCGACTGGTCTGCGGCATCGACGAGGTCGGCCGCGGCGCCTGGGCCGGCCCCACGACCGTGGCCGCGGTGATCCCCCCGGACCGCCACCTGCGCGGGGTGCGCGACTCCAAGATGCTCACGCGCGCCCAGCGTGAGGACGCCGCAGTCGACGTCGGCCGGTGGGCCGTCGCGATCGGGGTCGGCCACGCGAGCCACGAGGAGTGCGACGAGCTCGGCATGACGCGGGCGCTCCGCACCGCCGGGCAACGGGCCCTCGCGCAGCTCGCCGAACAGGGGTATGAGCCCGACCGGGTCATCCTCGACGGCAACCACAACTACCTCGGCCTCGGCGACCGGGTGACGACCATCATCAAGGGTGACGCCACCTCGCTGGCTGTGGCCGCGGCATCAGTCGTCGCCAAGGTGACCCGCGACGCACTCATGCGCGAGGAGGCCGAGCACTTCCCGGCCTACGGCTTCGAGTCGAACGTCGGCTATCCGGCACCGGTTCACAAAGCCGCGCTCGCGGCGTACGGTCCGAGTGCGATCCACCGTCGCTCGTGGGTGTTCATGGAGGGTCTCTGCTGGGGTGGGCTCCCGCCCGCGCCCGGTCGTCTCTTCTGACCGCCCTCCGGGACGAGCGGCCCGAAGGGAGGAGTTTCACCATGACCCTCGACCTGCCCGTCGTGCACGACCGGGCCCTCGCCGCGACCCGCGTGATCGTGGCCGGCGTGGGCGACGACCAGTGGTCGCGTCCGACCCCGTGTCCCGACTGGAACGTGCGTCAGCTCGTGAACCACATCGTGAGCGGGAACTGGTGGGCCGCCGAGCTCGGCGCGGGGAAGACGATCGCCGAGGTGGGGGAACGGCTCGACGGCGACGTCCTCGGCGACGATCCGCTCGCCGCATACGACGCGTCGGCTGCAGTGGCATCGGCGGTGTTCTCCGTACCCGGCGCGATGGAGGCACCGTGCGCGGTGTCGTACGGCCCGGTTCCGGGTGAGGTGTACGCGGGCCACCGGTTCCTCGACGTACTGATCCACGGCTGGGACGTCGCCGTGGCGACCGGTCAGGACGCCCGGCTCGATCCCGACCTGGTCGAGGCGGGTTGGGCCGTCGTCGAACCGCAGGCCGAGCTCCTCGTCGGCAGCGGGATGTTCGCCGCCGACGTCGAGGCCCCTCGCAGCGCGGATCGGGAGACGACCCTGCTCGCACTGCTCGGTCGCCGGGGTGGCGCACCACCCGGGTAGGGTTCGGCCGTGGGACAGACGATCACGGTTTCGCTGCGCACGGGGGCGTCGCCCTCGGTCCGGTTCTTCGACACGAACCGCTCGCTCACGGGCATGGCCATCGAGCGCTACGAGCCCGGTGACCCGCGGTTGACGGGGAACCGCCCGCCCGACGTCGTCGCCCGCCGCCTCTTCGCGCTCGGTGCGACCTCGGTGACCGTCTACTCCAACGTGGTGACGGTCGAGGCTCCATCCGAGCTCTGGGTCGAACTGGAGCCCAAGGCCGTCCACACGATCGAGTACCTCTTCCACTACTACGGCGACGACGCGGGCTGGTCGCCCGAAGCCCTCGGCGAACCCGCCGCCTGACGAACTCCACGAGGTCGGCACGCCGAGCTTCGGCTTTCGGGGGCTGAGGGTGCAGACCTCGGGGTGTTGCGGGATCGAACGTACGTTCGGTACGGTGACCGAGTGGTCGCCCTCGCCCCCCCACAGCTCCCCCCCGGACTTCCCCGGCGCGACGCCCCGGCGCGCGCCGCGCTCGCCGATGCCGGCCGGGCCGCGCAACCGCTCGTCCTCGCCCGCGACCGGGTGTTGGCCGTGCCGGGCGGGCTCGGCGCGCTGCTCCCGGTGGCCGGGGTGCAGCGGGGCACCGTGGTCGCGATCGACGGCGCGCTGGGTTCGGGGGCCACGTCGATCACCCTCGAGTTGGCCGCGGCTGCGACCCGGGTGGGGGAGTGGGCGGTGGTCGTCGACCCCGACGGCACGCTGGGGGGTCTGGCCGCGGGCGAAGCCGGGATCGCGCTCGACCGCTTCGCCGTGGTGCGCGGAGTCCCGTCGGCGCGATGGGCGACCGTCGTGGCCGCGTTGCTCGACGGCGTGACCCTGGTCGCGACGGCGATCCCGCGCTCCGTCCGCCCGGGCGACGCCCGACGACTGGTCGTCCGGGCCCGCGAACGCAGCGCGGTCCTCGTTGCGGTCGGTGCGTGGCCGGTCGAGGCGGCGCTCCGGATCCATGCCGACGGGATGTCATGGTCCCGCCCGGTCGACGGCCCGGCGCTGCTCGGCGCACGCGCGTTCCGGGTGTCGGTCTCGGGGCGCGGGGTCGCCACGCGCGCACCCGTCGAGGTCCTCGCGCGGGTCGGCTGAACGGGCCGGCTGCACGATGGGTCCGACGATGGAGCCGTCGCGGGCCGTGCGGTCGTGCACGGTCTGGTGTCCCGACTGGCCGGTGGTGACATGGCGTCAGGGTC
>JBBRHS010000018.1:0-16703 GCA_038222385.1 Acidimicrobiia bacterium | reverse complement strand
GACTGTTTGTCGTTGTGCAGCACCTCGATCGGGTCCTCGATCGTCACGATGTGCCGTCGTTGCGTCTCGTTGATGTGGTCGATCATGCAGGCAAGGGTGGTGGTCTTGCCGGAACCCGTCGGGCCGGTCACGAGCACGAGCCCGCGCGGTTCGTCGGGGCGACGGCTGACCGCCGGCGGGAGCCCGAGCTCCTCGAAGCTGGGGATCCCGGGGAGCACGCGCCGCAACACCATGCCGACCGACCCGCGTTGGCGGAACACGTTCACCCGGAACCGACCGAGGCCGGCGACGGCGTAGGCGAAGTCGGCCTCGTTGGCCGTGAGGAACTCCTCGGCGCGCTGCTTCGGCATGATCGCGAACGCAATGCGTTCGGTGTCGGCCGACTGCACCTCGTCGTGGTTCGTCTGCTCGAGGTTCCCGTCGATGCGGAGGAAGGGTCGCGACCCCACCTTGATGTGGACGTCGGACGCTTCCCGCTGCACGGCCTCGTGGAGCAGCTGATCCAGGTCGAGCACAGTGCTTCCTCTCCCGCTGCCGACGCACCGGCGCGCCGGTCGGCTCGCGGAGTATCGGCCTCCCGGACCCCGACCTGAACGGCCGCCTTACAGACCAGGAGACTCGCGCAGGTCTCGTGCGGCGGCCACGACGGGCATGCCGGGACCGCCGTTCGAGGCCGGCTCGGGGCGCATCGGCGGCCCGTCGATCAGGGCGGGCAGGCTCGCGGCGACGGAATCGCGCAACCCGTCGAGGCCGTAGCCGCCTTCCAGGACGGCGATCAGGCGGCCGGGGTGGGGCGCGAACGCCGCGATCCGGGCGGTGAGGTCGGCGAAGTCGCCTGCGGTGAGGCCCATCCCGGTGAGGGGATCGTCGCGGTGGGCGTCGTACCCGGCCGAGATCAGGACCCAGGTCGGGTCGAATCGCTCGAGCGCCGGGGCAACCACCTCGTCGACCGCGGCGAGGTAGACGTCACCCGTGGCACCGGCCGGGAGCGGGAAGTTCAGGGTCGTGCCGATCCCGTCGCCCGTACCCGTTTCGTCGAGTCGACCGGAACCCGGGTAGAGGGGCCACTCGTGCATCGATACGTAGAACACCCGCGGATCGGCGAGAAAGACGTCCTGGGTCCCGTTGCCGTGGTGGGCGTCGTAGTCGACGATGCACACGCGCTCACCCCGGTCGGCCAGGGCCGCCGCGGCGACCGCCACGTTGTTGAGCAGGCAGAACCCCATCGCCCGGTCGGCCAGCGCGTGGTGACCTGGTGGACGAACTGCGCAGAACGCGGCGTCTGCACCCCCCGAGTCGAGGGCGTCGATCGCAGCCAACCCCATGCCGGCGGCGAGGACTGCCGCCCGCCACGACCCGCGCGAGGCGACCGTGTCCGGATCCAGGCGTCCGCCACCGTCGTCGCACCGCTGGTGGAGCGCATCGAGGTAGTTCGGTGTGTGGACCCGCTCGAGCTCACCGCGAGTTGCTTCGCGAGGAGCCAGCGCGACGAATGCGTCGTCGACTCCGCTCGCACCGATCCCCTCCGTCACCGCTCCGAGCCGGGCGGCCCGTTCGGGGTGGCCCGGACCGGTGTCGTGTTCGGCGAAGGCCGGATCCGACCCGATGAGCAGCACGGGCGCCACGATACTTCCCGTCATCTGCGCTGCGACCCCTCGAGTCACATCCCCTCCGTCAGAATGGGCGGATGCACCGAAGCGCCCATCGGGTATCGCGCGAGCAGACGCTGCGATGGCGGGGTGGTTGGATCCGTGTCCGCTCGTGGCGGGGCGACGGCGACGTCGCCTACCTCGCGGTCGGCGCCGACCGTCCGCCGCCGCCCGAGTTCGTCGACCGCTGCCTCGAGACCCTGCGGGAGCAGGGCCGAACGCGCGTGGTGACCAGTGCCCTCGCTCCGGCCGACGCACTCCCCTTCGTCGACGCCGGATTCACCGTGCGCGAGCGACTCCATCTCCTCGCCCACGACATGACCGGCCTCGTCGCACCCGACCGGTCGACGCGCCGCGCCCGCAATGCCGATCATCCGGCAGTCCTCGCGCTCGACCACCTCGCGTTCGACGAGTTCTGGCGCTTCGACGGAGCGGGGCTCGACGACGCGATCCGGGCCACACCCGTGGCGCGCTTCCGGGTCGCCGGTGACGACGGCGTCGCGGCCTACGCGATCAGCGGGCGCTCCGCCAGCTTGGGCTACCTCCAACGACTTGCCGTCGCACCGAGCGCGCGTCGGGAGGGCTGGGGTCGGGTCGTCGTCGCCGACTCACTCCGTTGGCTCAACCGTCACGGAGTGCGCCGGACGCTCGTCAACACCCAGCTCGACAACAGTTCGGCGCTCGCACTCTATGAGGCATGCGGGTTCCGTCGCCTCGCCGTCGGCCTGTGCGTGCTCGGTCGACCCCTGTGAGCAGGCGCCGACGGACGACCCTCCGACGCTCGTGGGCGCGCTTCGTGAGTGCCGGGTTGGTGGCCTCCCTCGGAGTGGCGTTCTTCGCGCCCACGGCCGCGCGGGCCGAAGAGGCGCCCCCGGTCGCGGTCTCGCTGTCGTCGCAGCCCGCTACCACACCACTCGGCGGTGATCTCCCGATCGGTCTCCGCATCGACGGCGACTCCCAGGGTCTCGACGTCCGGGTCGTCGTGCACCGTGGGATCACCTCGCGGCTCGTGTTCGAGCAGACGGTGATGGGTGAGGACCTCGGCGGCACGATCGACTCGGTGCAGGTGCCGGTCGCCGCGCTCCCGGTCACCGAAGATGGCCGCCTCCTCACCCTCGGCCTCGAGCCGACCGACGGGTCGGGTTCCGGCGAACGGATCCCCGTTCGCCAACCCGGCGTCTATCCACTCGAGATCAGCCTCGTCGACAGCTCCGGGACCTCGGTCAACGGCTTCGTCAGTCATCTCGTGGCTGTCACCCCGACCCCGCCCGGGACCCCCGCGATCGGTGAGCCCCTGCGCGTCGCCTGGATCTGGCCGATGGTCGCGCCACCGGCCTTCGAGGCCGACGGTCGGGCTGATCCCACCGTCGTCGACCAGCTGGCCCCCGACGGTCGGATCGGCTCCATCGCAGGAACCCTCGCCGGGACCAGCGGAGTCGCGCTCACGCTCGCTCCGGGACCCGAGACGTTGCAGTCGTGGGCCGCGCTCACCCGCGCCCAGCCCGAGCTGGGATCCGGGATCGCATCGCTGCGCAGCGCGACCGGCGTCGACCAGACGCTCGCCGCGCCCTACGTGTCACTCGACATCCCTTCGCTCGAGGCCGGCGGCCTCGGCACCGAGGTTGCGCCGGAGTACGCCGCCGGCACCGACGCGCTCAACACCACCCTCGGGACCCGGGTCGATCCCCGAACCGTGATCGCCGATCCTGTCGACAGCGCGAGCCTCGACCGCATCCGACAGGTCGGCGCCGATCGCGTCGTCGTACGGCCGTCGGCGCTCATACCCGCCGACGGCAAGTTCACCACCGCGGCGCCGTTCCTGCTCGAGGCACCGGGACGGACCTTCACCGCGGTTGCGGCCGACGAAGGACTCGCCGCGTTGCTCGAGGGTGACGCTCCGGTCGCGTTGCGCGCCGAGCGCTTCCTGAGTGGGCTCGCAGTGATCGCGAACGAGCTGCCGAACCGTTTGCGCGGCGTCGTGGTGTTGCCCGGCACCGGGTGGAGTCCCGAGGCCGAGCTCCTCACGACCATCGTCGACGGCCTGCGCGGCAATCCGCTCGTCGCATCCGTCTCGGTCGACGCGCTGCTCGACACCGTTCCCGTCGAGCGCGTCGACGACGGCGAGGACCCGACGGTCCGGGAGCTCGCGGGCTCCGCCCTCATCGCGCCGCCGGTGACCGAGCGCAGGTATCGGGCCGCCGAACAGCAGATCGAAGCGCTGCGCCGACTCGTCGGTCCGGTCGACGAGCGCGTCGCGCAGGGCGAGCGTGCCCTGTTTGTGTCGCTCACGTCGGCGTGGCAGACCGACGTCGGCCGTCGGCGGGCCGAGGCGGAGCTCGCCACGATCGATGCGTCGGTCGACGGGATCGTGGCCGGCGTACACATACCGGAGCGTCGCACCCTCACTCTCACCGCCCGCACCGCGGAGATCCCCGTCTCCTTCCAGAACGACACCGGCCAGGATGTCCGGGTGCGCGTGACCCTCGACAGCGACAAGCTCTACTTCCCGTCGGGCGCGACGCAGGTACTCACCTTGCCCCCCCGCAACACCACCGCACGGTTCGCGGTGGAGGCCCGCGCCTCCGGGACCTTCCCGTTGGTCCTCACGGTCAGCTCGACCGACGAACGGGTGACGTTCCAGGAATCGCGGATCACCGTGCGATCGACGGTTGTCAGCAACGTCGGCCTGTTCCTCACCATCGGCGCGGGCCTGTTCCTCGCGGCATGGTGGCTCAACCACGCCCGCCGCCGACGCCGCAAGAAGACTCTCGCGTGAGCGAACCCGAAGGAGCTACCAGCGGGAGGCAGCTGATCCGGTCGAGCGCGGTCGTCGGAGTGGGGACCGCACTGTCGCGCGTCACCGGGTTCCTCCGGGTCACCGCGATCGCGACGATCGGGTTCGCTCGACTGACCGACGTCTACAACATCGCCAACTCCACACCCAACATCGTCTACGAGCTCCTGCTCGGAGGCATCCTCACCGCGACGTTGGTGCCGCTCTACGTGGAGCACCTCCAGCACCGAGACGAACGGGCCTCCGACGCGATCAACACCGTGGCGATCGTCGGCTTGCTCGTGATCTCGGTCGTCGGGTTCATCGCCTCACCCTGGATCATCGAGCTGTACACGCTCCGGTTGAGCGGCCCCGGCGCGGAGCAGCAACAGGAGCTCGCCACGTCGTTGCTCCGGTTGTTCATGCCCCAGATCTTCTTCTACGGCTTGACGGCACTGGCAACTGCGATGCTCAACGCCCGACGCCGATTCGCGGCCGCGGCGTTCGCCCCGGTGCTCAACAACCTCGTCGTGATCGCCGTGTTCATCGCGTTGCCGGTGGTCGCCGACGAGACCCTCGACGTCGAGACCGTCAACAGCAACACGGAATTGATCCTCCTGCTCGGTCTCGGCACCACCGCGGGCATCGCAGCCATGGCGCTGGTGCTGCTGCCTGCGCTCCGCCGAGCCGGCGCCCGGTTCCGGCTCGTGTTCGACTGGCGCAACCCGGCGGTGGTGCAGCTGGCCCGGCTGTCGGGTTGGACGATCGGGTACGTGATCGCGAACCAGGTCGCGTTCTGGATCGCGTTGTTCCTCGCGTACGGTCGTAGCGGCGACGCGTCGGTCTACCTCGCCGCGTTCATCTTCTTCCAGCTCCCGCACGGTCTCTTCGCGGTGTCGATCATGACGGCATTGGCGCCGGAGCTCGCGGCCAGCGCCAACCGCCGCGACTTCATCGCGTTCGGGGAGCAATTCACCGGTGGGTTCCGGCTGATGGTCCTGGTGGTGCTGCCGGCGTCGGGCCTGATGGTCGTGCTCGCAGGGCCGATCGTCAACGCGGTGCTGCGCTACGGCGACTTCTCCGCCCGCGACGCGTCGCTCACTGCGGAGACCCTCGCCGCGTTCGGCCTCGGCCTCGTCTTCTTCTCGGTGTATCTCTACACGTTGCGGTCGTTCTACGCGATGCAGGACACTCGCACACCGTTCCTCCTCAACTGTCTCGAGAACGGGATCAACATCGTGTTGGCGTTCGCGCTGTACCCGACGCTCGGGGTGCAGGGCCTTGCGCTCGCGTGGTCGATCGCCTACGGGATCTCGGCATTCGCCTCGCTCTTCTGGCTCCGCCACCGGCTCGGAGCCCTCGAGGGACGGCGGAACGCGATTGCGGTGGCCCGCATCGCGGTGGCGGCTGCGGTCGCAACCGCGGTCGCGTGGATCGCCGGCTCCGTGATCGGCGCCGAGAGCGCGGCCCGGGCGATCCTCGCGTGCACCGTCGCGATCAGCGCGGCCGCGGCCGTCTACCTGATCGGACTCCGGCTCCTTCGCGTTCCCGAGCTGGCGATGCTGGCCGACGCGATCCGGCGCCGGCCGGTGGTGGCGGCGCCGGGCGTACCCGACCCGAGCCCGGCCGACGCCTAGGGTTCGAGCGACTGAGGGGGTCAAGAGATGCCGGTACGCGTCGTCACAGACAGCTCCTGCGACTTGCCTGATGAGCTCGTGGATCAACTCGGGATCGAGATCGTGCCACTCACGATCCGCTTCGGCAGCGAGGAGCTGATCGACCGCAAGGAGCTCAGCGCGGCCGAGTTCTGGCGGCGTCTGGAGAGCTCTCCGGCGCTCCCCGAGACCGCGGCGCCTTCTGCCGGAGCCTTCGAGACCGCCTTCCGTGGACTCGTCGCCGACGGGGCCGACGGCATCATCTGCATCAACCTCTCCTCCAAGTTGTCTGCCACGATGCAGTCGGCCCAGGTCGCGGCGACGTCGCTCGCCGACACGTGTCCCGTGGTCGTCGTCGACTCGCTCACCGTTTCGATGGGTGTCGGCAGCCTCGCGGTGTCGGCGGCCCAGCAGGCCGCGGCCGGTGCGACACTCGATGCCATCGTCGCCGACATCACGTCGCAGCGCGACCGCACCAAGCTCTTCGCCACCCTCGACACCCTCGAGTACCTGCGCAAGGGCGGCCGGATCGGTGCCGCACAGGCGATGTTCGGCTCCATGTTGTCGATCAAGCCGGTCATCGAGTTGCGCAACGGCATCGTCGAAGAAGCCGGCAAGGTACGCACGCGTTCCAAGGCGCTGCGTACGCTCGCCGACCACGTCGGCCGACAGCCCGTCGAGCGCCTCGCAGTCTTGCATGGCGCCGCACCCGACCTCGACGAACTGCTCGAACTCGTGCAACCGTACGTTCCGCGCGACGAGATCATCGTGGGAACCGTCGGTCCGGTGATCGGCACCCACGCCGGTCCACGGGTCATCGGCGTCAGCTTCCTGACAACCACCTGATCGCTGGTGACGGAACCCCTCGCGCCCGGGCGCGTCCTCGGTGGTCGCTATCGCCTGGTCCGGCCGATCGCCCGAGGGGGGATGGCTTCGGTGTGGGAGGCCGAGGATCCTCTGCTTTCGCGCCGCGTCGCGGTGAAGATCCTCGACGCGCAACTCGGTACCGACGATGCGCTCAGGGCGCGCTTTCGGCACGAGGCCGTCGCGGCGGCGCGCCTCGCGCACCCGAACATCGTCTCCACCTACGACACCGGCGAAGACGACGGCGTCGCGTACATCGTCATGGAACTGATCGACGGGCTGACCCTGCGTGAGCTCATCGACAGCCAGGGTGCACTCCCGGTCGGGGAAGCGGTCGACATCACCATGCAGGTCGCTGCCGCACTCACCCACGCGCACGAACACGACCTGGTCCACCGTGATGTCAAACCCGGAAACGTGCTCGTACAACGCGACGGACACGTGAAGGTGACCGACTTCGGGATCGCAAAGGCAACGGGCGCCGGGAGCGAGCTCACGCGTGCGGGCGCGGTCATGGGAACGGCGCGGTACCTCGCACCCGAACAGCTGCAAGACGGCACCGTCGACGCCCGCGCCGACGTCTACTCATTGGCGCTGGTGCTCTACGAGCTGCTCGCCGGACGGCCCCCGTTCACTGCGGAGTCCGATGTCGCAACCGCGGTCGCGCGCCTCACCGCCGACGCGCCGGCGGTGCGCGCGGTACGGCCCGACGTTGCGGCGGGCCTCGATGCCGTGCTCGCTCGCGCGTTGACCCGTGATCCTGCGGCGCGCACGCCGTCGGCGCGGGCGTTCCGCGACGAACTGTCACCGTACCGGGGGGGTGGCGCCGACGCGCGCCTCGTCGACGCGACCCGTCCGGTCATGGTGCCGCGGCAGCCTGCTCCGGCCGCAGCCGAGCGTCCCGTCACGACGGCCCCGCCGGCCCCCCACCGAACGGGGGGCGGCACCGCGCTGAAGCTCCTCGCAACGGCGCTGCTCTTCGCGGTCGGTATCGGGATCGGCTACGTGGGGTTCAAGGCCCTCGACGGCACCACCACGACCACCACGACGACCACCACGACCCTGCCTGCAGTCCCGCTCACCGCGACGCAGGTCGAGGCGCTCGACCCGTCGCCGGGCGACGGTCGTGAGAACTCCGGAGACGTCGGGAACATCACCGACGACGACCCCACGACGACGTGGTCGACCGAGTCGTACGTGTCGGCAGACCTCGGCGGGAAGGGCGGCGTCGGACTGCAGTTCACGCTCGATGCACCCCAGACGGTCCGCGCGCTCGAGGTCGACGTCGAAGTCGGCCCGTGGAACGCGTCGGTCTACCTGTCGGACGCGCCGTTCGAGACCACGCCGACCGGCGCGCCCGCAGCAACCGGCGTCGACCTCGGCACGTCCACGCGGCTCGAGATGACGACGCCGGCCGCGGCGCAGTACGTGCTGCTGTGGATCACGTCGCTCCCCGAATCGGGTACCGGCGAAACTCCGTACCGCCTCACGATCACCGGAGCGCGCGTCCTCGGTGGATGACGAATCGGCGACAACGCGACCGCGACGGAAGTGGATCCTCGTCGCCGTGGGCGTCATCGCGGTCGTCACCGCGGTCGGGGCGATCGGCATCGCGCTGCTCGTGCTCCCCGGCGACACCGGCGACACCGACGATGCCGACGCACCGAGCACCGCTTCTCTCGCGATCGCGCGCGTCGACGACAACGACGGGGGCGCCTACGTCGGGACGATCGACGACGCGGCAGATCCGGCACGGCTCCGTCGCGCGCTGCGCGCCGAGTTCCGATCCGATGCGCCCCGCCCGGATCCTCGGGGCTCCACGACGGATGCACGACGGTGCGCCCAAGAGCTACAGCCGACATCAGGCCGGCCGCGCGGAGAGATCGTCCTGCTCGCCGACGCGACGTACTCCGACGAACCCGCGGTGGTGGTGGGGATCACCGATCGCGGCCGCGTGGTCGTGTTCGTCGCCGACGCCGAGACCTGCGCAGTCCGTGTGGCGCAGTCGCTCTGACGCACGCCTTCCGTTACGCTCCGACTTCCGCCGTTGTGGAGGAAGTCGATGAGCGACTGGACCGGCCAGGCGGCCGACCGGATCGAACAGGTAGTGGCCACCGTCCGCGACCGGACGGTGGTGCCCGCGCGCTCTGCGAGTCAGGTGGTCATCTTCGGGCTCCTCGCGGCCTTCTTCGTGGGGACCGCCACGGTCCTCCTCACGATCCTCCTGTTCCGCCTGCTGTCCCTGGCCCTCCCCGTCTGGGCGGCCTGGCTGGTGCTCGGGGGAATCTTCGTCGGGGCCGGCGCGTTCTGCTGGGCGATACGTTCTCGCGCCCTGGAGGCCCCCCCCGATGCCTGAATCACGTGACCTGCTGATCGTGGGGTCCGGTCCCTCGGGCCTGACCGCCGCGATCTACGCAGCTCGGGCCAACTTGAACCCGTTGATCGTCGAGGGCATCGGCGCGGGCGGCCAGCTGATGCTCACGACCGACGTCGAGAACTTCCCCGGCTTCCCTGATGGCATCCTCGGCCCCGAGTTGATGATGAAGTTCCGGGACCAGGCCGAGCGCTTCGGGGCCGAGTTCGTGACCGCCGACGTCGACCGGGTCGACCTCGAGGGTCCACCGTTCCGGGCCTGGGTGGGCGAGCGGGAGATCGTCGCTGAATCCGTGGTCATCTCGACCGGCGCCACGGCCCGCTTGCTCGGTCTCCCGTCGGAGCAACGCCTGCTCGGTCACGGTGTGTCGACCTGCGCCACCTGCGACGGCTTCTTCTTCCGGGAGCAACCCATCGCAGTCATCGGGGGCGGCGACTCTGCCGTCGAAGAGGCGCTGTTCCTCACCAAGTTCGCGACATCGGTGACCGTCGTGCACCGCCGCGACGAGCTCCGCGCGTCGAAGATCATGCAGGAGCGTGCCTTCGCCAACCCGAAGATCTCGTTCCGGTGGAACGCCGAGGTCGAGGAGATGCTCGGCGACACCAAGGTCGAGGCGTTGCGTCTGCGCGACACCGTCCGCGGCGACGTCTCCGACCTCGAGGTCAGCGGCATCTTCGTGGCGATCGGCCACACGCCGAACACGTCACTCTTCGTGAACCAGCTCGAACTCGACGAGAACGGCTACATCGTCACGGGCCCATCCTCCACCACGACCTCCGTCGACGGGGTGTTCGCCGCCGGCGACGTGCAGGACCACGTCTTCCGTCAGGCCATCACCGCAGCCGGCACCGGCTGCATGGCGGCGATCGAAGCCGAACGTTGGCTCGAAGCCCGTCGTCACGCCGGGGCGCCCGCATGACCCACGGAATGGCCGCACCCGTCCCGGTGTTGTCGCCGATGCCACCACGACGCCCCGAAAGGACCATCCCCCGTGTCTGACCAGATTCTTACAGTGAGCGATGCCACGTTCGACGAAACGGTCGGCAGCGCCGACGTTCCCGTGCTCGTCGACTTCTGGGCCGAGTGGTGCGGGCCGTGCAAGATGATCGCCCCGACCCTCGAGGAGATCGCCACCGAGCAGGACGGCAAGCTCACCATCGCGAAGCTCAACGTCGACGACAACCCCGACACGGCGCGCCGGTTCGAGGTCATGAGCATCCCGACCCTGCTCGTGTTCAAGGGAGGCGAGCCGGTCAAGCGCCTCGTCGGCGCCAAGGGCAAGGGTCAGCTGATGCAGGATCTCGCCGAGTTCATCGCTTGATCGACAGCGCCGACGTCGTTCGGGGTGCCCGGGCCGAGGCCGTCCGGGACCTCCAGCGACGGCTCGGCGCTCTCGGCTACTCCACGACAGCCGACGACCCCGGCACGTTCGCCGAGGCGACCGAGGCCGCGATCCGTTCGTTCCAGCAGGCGCGGGGGCTCCGGGTCGACGGCGTATGCGGGCGACAGACCTGGTCGTCGTTGGTCGAGAGTGGCTTCAGCCTCGGCGACCGCTGGCTCTACGAGCATCGGCCGATGCTGCGCGGCGACGACGTCGGCGACCTCCAACGAAGGTTGAACGCGCTGGGCTTCCACGCCGGCCGGGAAGACGCTATCTTCGGACCCGGGACCGCCTCGGCGTTGCGGGAGTTCCAGCGCAACGCCGGCCTGGATCCCGATGGGATCGCCGGGGCCGAGACCCTCGACACGCTCCGCCGTCTCGGCCATCTGGCAGGTGGCTCGATCGCCAGCGTCCGCGAACGTGAACAGCTCCGACGCCCGCGTCGACTCCAGGGTCGGAGGATCTATCTCTCGGTGGCGATCGGCCTCGAGGCGCTCGGCTCGGTGGTCGCCCGAGAGCTACGGGCCGCGGGTGCGCTCGCCCTGCTCGACGGCTCCGGCTCTGATCCCAGCATCACTGCCACGCAGGCGAACCGGTACGAGGCCGATCTCTTCCTCGGTCTCCGCGCCGGCGACGGCACCGGCTGCCATTGCTTCTACTTCGCAACCGACTCGTTCCGCTCCGAAGCGGGCTTCCGGATCGCGACCACCTTGCAGGCGAGCCTCGTGCCCGTCCTTGCGGGTGAGATCGGCGGTGTGCAGGGGCGAACGTTCGCGGTGCTCCGGGAGACCCGCATGGCCGCGGTCGTGTGCGAACCTGCCGGCGATCCCGAGGGCATGCGCCTCCTCGTGAGCCGCAGTCCCGAAGTCGGTGAGGCGATCGTCGCGGGAGTGCGTCGCGGCTTCGAGGAACCCGTTCTGCACGAGGAGCAGTAGGCAGCAGATTCGACCATCGAGGCGCTAGTCCCGGCCGATGACCGACTTGTAGATCCGTTCGAGGTCCTCGAGGTCGGAGAACTCGATCACGACCTTGCCCTTCTTGGCGGTCATCGAGACCGTCACGCGGGTGTCGAGGTGGTCGCCGAGCAGCTCCTCGAGCTCGAGGAGACCCGGGGGCCGGAGCTGGCGGGTCGGAGACGACGCCGTGAGCGCCCCCTCGGCCACTTCGGCGTCGCCCTCGCGCGACCGGATCGCCTCTTCGACAGCCCGGACGGTGAGCCCGTCATTCGCAGCTCGTCGCGCGAGCTGTTCCTGGAAGGCCCGGTCGGGTGTTCCGAGGAGCGCGCGCGCGTGCCCCATCGAGAGCGAACCATCGCGCACGAGTCGCTGGACCGTGGGTGGGAGTTGCAACAACCGCAGCGTGTTCGACACCGCGGCCCGGCTCCGTCCGACGCGCGCGGCGACCTCCTCGTGCGTGAGTTGGAAGTCTTCGATGAGCTGCTGATAGGCCGCGGCTTCTTCGAGCACGTTGAGGTCGGACCGGTGCAGGTTCTCCACCAGCGCGTGCTCGAGCGCCGAAGCGTCGTCGGTGTCGCGCACCATGGCCGGGATGGTCTGCAACCCGACACGTCGAGCCGCGCGCCACCGCCGCTCGCCGGCGACGAGTTCGTACCCACCCTCGACCGGGCGGATGAGGATCGGCTGGAGCACGCCGACCTCGCGGATCGAGTCGGCCAGCGACCCGAGCGCCTCCTCGTCGAAGTGCGCCCGAGGCTGGAAGGGGTTGGGGCGCACGTCGGCGACCAGCACCTCTTCCAGCCCGGAGATCTGCTCACCGACGTTCGCCGGGATCAGCGCACCGAGACCCTTACCCAATCCGCCGCGTGCTGCCACTGCTCACCTCTCTCGCCAACTCGCGGTACGCGATCGCACCACGTGACATGGGGTCGTACACCGTGATCGGCTTCCCGTACGACGGGGCTTCGCCGATCCGGACGTTGCGCGGCACCGTGTGCCGGTAGACCTTGGGACCGAAGTGAGCCCGAACTTCCTTCTCCACCTGATCAGCAAGCTTCGTCCGGGCGTCGTACATCGTGAGCACGATTCCCCTGACGTCCAGCGTCGGATTGAGGTTCGATCGCACCAGCGCAACGTTGCGCAGCAGTTGGCCCAGCCCCTCCAGCGCGTAGTACTCGCACTGGATCGGAACGATCACGCCGTCGGCCGCCGCCAGCGCGTTGACGGTGAGGAGGCCGAGTGAAGGAGGACAGTCGATGAGGGTGAAGTCGTAGTCGTCCCGAACCTGTTCCAGTGCCCGCCGGAGCTTCAGCTCCCGGGAGAAGGCGGGAACGAGCTCGATCTCGGCGCCGGCAAGGTCGATCGTGGCCGGCGCGACGAAGAGGTGCTTGACGCTGGTGGGCTCGACACAGTCCTCGATCGCCGCGTCGTTCATCACCACGTCGTAGATCGACATCTGAAGATCCCGGGCGTTGATCCCGAGACCGGTGGTCGCGTTCCCTTGAGGATCGAGGTCGACCACGAGGACCCGGTAGTCGAGTTCAGCCAGGGCCGCCCCGAGGTTGACGGCGGTGGTGGTCTTTCCGACACCACCCTTCTGGTTCGCCACCGCCAGGATCGCCGGGAGTTGGAGTGGGGGAAGGGCCTCGACCACGGGGCGGTCGATCCTGTCGTCGCTCCCCGGGAGTGGGTTTGCGGTACCTCGTGACGCTCCCCGGTTCGGACGCCGTCCTCCGCCGATCCGATCCGGCGCGGGTTCCGGCTTCGGGTCGAGTGTCGTGGTGGGTGCAGGCTCTTCGCCCGTGGGAGGAGGTCCGTCGTCCTGGACCTCGACCGGAGTCGTCGGCGGCAGATCGACGGCGGAGGCCTCGGCGGGAGGTGCTGCCTCCGGGGGTGCAGGGCGAATCGTGCCGCCCATGGATCCGGGTGTCGGTTCGTTCATCCCGCTGGACTCCTCCGTCGGGTCGGGTGCTTCGTTGGGGCGCCGGGAGGCAAAGAAGCGGCGGTGTTTGCGCCTCGGCTCCTGTCCCTCCATGCCCATGCGTCGTCCCTCTCGCTCGATTGCCAAACCCTCGACCACGGCCGCTGGTCGAACGACCCGCGTGTGCTCCGGGCGGGGAATGTTTCACGTGGAACATCGCGCTCGCCTGGGTGGCGACGCGTCGAGATGCCCGCGCGCGGAATCAGGAACGGCCCGATCCTACGGCGGTGGCGGGCCCGGCGCTACGACCAGGGGGACGATTCCGAGATTTCCCCGAACTTGGGGCGGACTTCGGCGCGAACTTCGGCGCGATGCTCGGCGCGATGCTCGGCGCGATGTTTCACGTGGAACATCGCGTCGAGGTTGGCGCCGGCCTCACGTCCAGAGCGGGCGCTTCGCCGGGATGCCCGTTCGCCGGGGGAAGCGATCCGGGGTCGGGAGCAGTTTCTCGGTCACGGCTGAGCTCACTTGGTCCCGGGTGAGCACCATGACCGGCCCGAGCCCGAGCTCGGCAAGGGGCCCGTCCGGCCACCGCGCCCGCGATGAACCGGCGTCCGGGGGCTCGCTCACCATGAGGTGGCCTCCAACTCGGAGGAACGGCGATCCGCACTCCGCGGTCACCGCCGGGCGGGCGAAGGACCGGGCCACGACCGCGTCGAACTGCTCCCTCAGCTCCGCTTCCCGGCCCGCCTCCTCGGCCCGGGCCCGCACCACACCGACCCGGTCCGAGAGTCCGAGCCGCTCGATCGCGCGGGAACAGAACTCGCTCCTGCGGCCCGAGGCCTCGAGAAGCGTGGCCCGGGCGTTCGGCCAGGCCAGAGCGAGCACCAGACCCGGGACGCCCGCGCCCGATCCCAGATCGAGGAACGACGCGGGCGGCTCGATCCGACCCACCAACGTCTGGCCGTGCCGGATGTGGCGTTCGACGGGTTCCGGGCCCAACAAGCCAAGAGTCCGGGCCTCCTCGAGGATGTCGTCGAGGGTGGGGGCCCGGTCCACGTGGGTGCGGGTCAGGCGGTGCGGATCACGACCCGGCGGCGAGGTTCCTCGCCCTCCGAGATCGTCTCGACACCGTCGAACTCGTTCACCGTGTCGTGCACGACCTTGCGGTCGGGCGGCGGCATCGGGTCAAGGACCTGATCGCGCCCGCTCTCGAGCACCTTCTCGACGAGCTGGCGGGTGAACGCGGCGAGCGCTTCCCGGCGCTTGGCGCGGTAGCCCGCGACGTCGACATGGATCCGCATGCCGTGACCCCCCGTCCGGCGTTGGACGACGGTTCGCACGAGCTCCTCGATCGCCTGGAGTGTCGCGCCCCGCGGCCCCACCAGGAGCCCGAGGTTCTCGCCGTTCACCTCGACCAGCAGGATCTCGTCGTCGACTGCGGCCGAGACGCTTGCCTCCATGCCGAAGGCCTCGACCAGACCACGGGTGAACTCGGCCGCGGCCGCGGCCTGTTCCTCCACGGAGATCTCGGGTTCGTCGCTCATCTTCTTGTCTCCCTCGTCGACCGGACGCCTGGGCGCCCTGCCGTTTGCTGTCGGCTGGTTGTCGTCGCGGCCGCCCGGGCCGCGGTTACGGCCGCCTCGTCGACGGCGCGGCTTCGGACCTTCGTCGTCGGAGCGCAGGGGTCGTTCGCCCTCGGGCGCCGGACCGCTGCTTCGCGCCGGACGGGTGCTCCCACCGTCGCCCGAGCCTGAACCCGATCCCGATTTGCGTGGCTTGCGGCCTCGGCGACGTTCGCCCGGCTTCTCGCGCGAGACCGGCTTGATCCGGGCCCGCAACCGGGCTTCGGTTCCGCCGAATCGACCGAACAGGCCGGCCTTCGGCTCGACGAGAACCTCGAACTCGACTTCGTCTTCGAGCACCCCGAGTTGATCGAGCGCGAGCTCGAGTGCTTCTTCGACCGACCGACCGGTCGTCTCGACCCATTCCATGGTTCTACCGCCGCCGCTTCTTGTTGCTCCGCCGCTTGTTCGAGGGACCGCTCCCGCTCCCCGAACTGCCGGAGGATCCGGAGCCGCCCGACTTCGACCCCGAGGTTCCGCCCTTCGATCCGTTCGTCGACTTGGCCGACTTCGAGCCCTTGGCGCTCCCGTTCCCGTTCCCCGTGGCTTCCACGTCGTCGACGACAGCATCGCCGCTGGCGTCGGGGCTCGCGATCGCAGGCTTGGTGAAGCGAGCGAGGAACCCTCCACCGCCGGCAGAGGCTTCGGTGCTCTTGGCGTCGACCACTTTTTTCGGCCCCGCACCCACCGGTGCGCCGGCATCCATCTTGCGGATGATCACCTCCTGTTGACCCATCTGCCAGAGGTTGCTCACGAAGAAGTAGAGGACGACACCGGCGGGGAGGTTGATCGAGATGAAGGCGAACACCAGCGGCAGCACCTTGCCGATGATCTGGGCCTGCGGGTTGGCGGCGCCCGGGTTGTTCTTCATCGTCTGCCGCTGCTGGAGGTACGCGGTGACCACCACGAGGCCGACGAGGATCCAGTAGGGGAGTGCGGTGGCGAACGACCCATGGGGGCTTCCGGCCGACAACGAGAGGTCCATTCCGAAGAAGGGCATCTCCACGACCTTGCAGCTGCCGCCCGGTCCCACGCACATGTTCTGGTGGAAAGCCGAGTCGACGGGGGTGTAGTTCTCGGGGTCGTGCAGGACGCGGAACAGGGCGATGAAGATCGGCATCTGCGCCAGGAGCGGCAGACAACCCCCGAAGGGATTGATCTTGTTCTCCTTGTAGAACTTCATCATCTCTTCGTTGAGCTTCTGCTTGTCGTCCTTGTACTTCGCCTGGAGCTTCTTGATCTCCGGCTGCACCCGCTGCATCGAGATCATCGACCGCGCCTGCTTGGCGGTCAGCGGATAGAGCACGTGGCGGACGAGGATCGTCAGCATGATGATGGCGATGCCGTAGTTCGGGACGATGGCGTACAGCCACGACAGGAGGGAACCCATCGCCTCGTAGATCGGGTTGAAGACGCTCTCTGGTTCCTACCCTTCGCGTCGGAGAGATCCATCGCCGACATCGAACGTGTGTTCGAGGTCTCGACCCCGGGAACCGGGTCGTGCC
>JBBRHS010000017.1:0-17305 GCA_038222385.1 Acidimicrobiia bacterium | reverse complement strand
CCCCGCGCCGGGCCCCCCCCCTCCCCCCCCCCCCCCCCCCCCCCCCCCCCCCCCCCTGCAGTGGGGGGGGCGGCCGCCCCCCCCCCGCGCCGCCCCCCCCCCCACGACGACCCGCGATACGTCGACCCGCGACACGTCGTCATCGTGGACCCCGAAGAAGGTGAACCGACCACGCTTGCTCTCGCGAGCGCGTACCGATTGCCCGCGACGTGCGCGCTGTGTCATGCGCTGCGGCGGACAGATCGCCGGGTCGCGTTGCCCGGCTGAGCCCGGGAGCTCGCTCGCCAAAGATTCTCGGAAAATGATCCGGCGAGCGCGGTAGCGAGGGGATAACTGTCCCACCCTCGTGGTTCGATGTTCTCGATGTTCTCGATGTTCTCGATGTTCTCGATGTTCACGGAGGAACTGACCGCCGCTCGTTCTGCGCTCGAGGCTGCTGCCGACGGTTTCGACGCGTCGTGTTCGGGGCGTGACGCGGTCCGGTTCCTCGAAGAGTTGGGTCTCATCAGCCGGTTGACGGATGGGATGACGGCGAAGGTCGCGAAGCGGATCGCCGACACGAACGCGCATGTGGCGCATGGGGATCGGTCGGCGGCGGAGTTCTGTGCGCGTGTGGTCGGTGTCGGCACCGGTGAGGCGAAACGGGCGATCGACAACGCGGGCCGGCTCGTTGGCCTGGCCGAGACCGATGCCGCGGTGCGGGAGGGTCGCCTGTCGGCCCGGGAGGCCGAGATGATCTCGGCGGTGGCGGTGCTCGACCCGTCGGTCGAAACCGAGTTGCTCGCGGCCGCGGGTGACGGGCTGAGGCCGTTGCAGGACGCGTGCGTGAAGGCACGGGCCCGGACCGAGGACCAGAACGCGCGGTCGGAACGGCAGCACGCCAACCGGTCGTTGAAGATGTGGAACAACACCGACGGGATGGTCGAAGGGCACTTCCGGCTCACCCCGGAGGTGGGTGGGCCGTTGAAGTCCGCTATCGAGGAACACACCAAGCAGGTGTTCCGGGTGAAGTGGCGTGAAGGTGTCCGCGACAGCAACGACGCCTACGCGGCCGACGCGCTCGCGGCACTCGTGCTCGGCGAACCCGACGCAGCCCAGGCCGACGCAGCCCAGGCCGACGCAGCCCAGGCCGACGGGGTGCAGGCCCGGGCCGAGCAGGCCGGTGCCGAGCAAGCCGGTGCCGAGCAGAGCGGCGTCGCGAAGAAGGCCCGTGCGGCTGGCTCGAAGCGGGCCGGGGGTTACACGACGCACGTCGTGATCGATTGGGAGGTCCTGGCGCGGGGGTTCGCGCTGCCGGGGGAGACGTGTGAGATCCCCGGGGTCGGGCCGGTGAACGCGCAGTGGGTCCGGGAGGTCCTGGGTGAGGCGTTCGTGACCGCGATCGTCAAGCATGGCAAGGACATCTCGACGGTGGCCCACCTGGGGCGCCACATCCCGGCCGAACTCCGGACTGCGATGGTGGTGTCGGGTCGGGAGTGTTCGATCGAAGGGTGTTCGTGTCGGGAGTACCTGGAGCTCGATCATTGTGAGGTCGGCCATGCGCAGGGTGGGCCGACGGCGCGCTGGAACCTCGCGTGGTTGTGTTCGGTGCACCACGAACGAAAAACCAGGGGCTGGCGTCTCGGCCCGCCCGACCCCGCAACCGGAAAACGACCCCTCGACCCACCGGGAGCGTCGCGCGCGGCCTGAACCAGGGTGTGAAGGAGGGCCGGAAGTGGGCGTGGGGGAGGTGGTGAATCCGGGTGAGTGGCTGCCCTGTGGGAACATGGCGGGGAGATGGCAGAGACACGCGAGCCGGGTTGGTACTCCGACCCCTGGGGCACCGACGACGAGCGCTACTTCGACGGCAGCGCGTGGACCCGTCAGGTCCGGCCCCCGGGGCAGAGCGGCGCTTCGGTATCGCAGGCCGTCGTCGCGCCGATCGACGCGCCTACTGCCGATGCGCGGGTGGCTCCGGCCGGGGCTGACGTACCGTCGGGTCCACCGGTGGCACCGGTGGCCGCCGGCTGGCACGCCGATCCGTGGGGTGAGGCCAGCTGGCGCTGGTGGGACGGCAACCAGTGGACGGGCTACACCGACAAGACCACGCCGATGTCGACGAGCGCCGCGGTCGCGGCCGAGCTCGAGACCGAACGCACCTGGGCCCGGTGGGCGCGGATCGCACTCACCGTCAACCCGATCTTCCAGGTGCTCGCGCTCGTCGGCGCGTCGATCCAGTGGCGGTGGATCGCCGACCACTGGGACGATGTCGTCAACGGCACCAGCACCGGCCCGAGCGACGCGTCGATCTTCAGCTACTTCGGACTGCCGACACTCGGCGTCCTCGTCCTCTTGATCCTCTGGCTCTACCGCGCCGGCGCGACTGCCCGGGCGGCGGGCCTGCCGTTGCGTCGTGATCCCGGCCTCGGCGCAGTGTCGTTCATCATCCCGGTCCTGCAGCTGTGGTGGCCCTACCGCGCCGCCCGCGACGCAGTGGGTCCCGATCCGCGCGCCCAGAATCTCGTCGTCCGCTGGTGGACCGCATGGATCGCCTCGGCGGTCAGTGGGTTCCTCGTGTTCGGGGCGGCGTTCCTCCCCGAGATCTTCTCGATCGTCGCAGTCGCGATCGTCGCGGCAATCAGTGTCGTCGCCGCGTTGACGGGGCGAGCGGTCGTGAACGCGATGCTCGCGACCCACGAGTCACTCGCCGACCAGGCGAGCTAGCCGAGAGTCAAGTTCCGGTCCACTTCGGCGGCCGCTTCTCGGCGAACGCGGTCGCGCCTTCGATCGAGTCCTTGGTGGAGAAGACCTCCATCGCGAGCTCGTAGTTGCGCGGCCAGGCCTCGGCCTCGGTGAGGTCGCGTGCCTCGCGGACCATCGTGCGCGAGTTCCGGACCGCGATCGGCGCGTTGGCGCAGACCCGTTCGGCGAGCGCGAGTGCGGAGTCGAGCACTTCGGCGCGGGGGACCACCCGGTTGACGAGTCCGAGCTCGAAGGCGCGACCGGCGCTGATCGGATCGCCGGTGAGCGCGAGCTCCATCGCGGTGGCGGTCGGGATCCGGTTCGGGAGTCGGATGAGCCCGCCCGCGGCGGCGAAGAGGCCTCGCTTCACCTCGGGGATCCCGAAGTTGGCATCGTCGGCGGCGACGACGAGGTCGCACGCGAGCACGATCTCGAACCCGCCCGCGAGGGCATGACCGTTCACCGCCGCGATGATCGGCTTCGAGAACTCGCGGGTGGTGATGCCACCGAACCCACCGCGCTTGGTGGCGAGTTGGCCCCCCTCGCTCTTGGCGACGCGCTTGAGGTCGGCGCCGGCGCAGAACACGTCGCCGGTGCCGGTGACGATCACGGCGAGGATCCGGTCGTCGGCCTCGCAGGCGTCGAGCGCGGCTTCCATCTCACGGGCAACGTCGCCGTTCACCGCGTTCTTGGCCTCGGGCCGGTTGATCCGCAGGACTGCGACGGATCCCCGTTGCTCCGAGACGATCACTGGCTTGCCGGGTGTGCCGGGTGTGCCGGGTGTGCCGGGTGTTTCGCTGCTCATGCAGCGACCGTAGCGAACATTTCTCGGGCCGGCTCAGGCGCGCTCAGCTGAGCTCGGGGCCCGGCGGCATGGGGACGGGATCGGCTTCGCCGTGGAGGGGGGTGTCGAGCGCGTCGGAGAACGCGGGCCGGGCGATGCGGGCGATCACGAGCATCATCAGCATCAGTGCGGCGGAGCCGGCGGTGACGATCCGCAGCCCCCACGCGTCGGCGAGCGCGCCCTGGATGACCGCGCCGAGCGGGTAGACGGATCCGAGGAGCACCATCAGCACGCTCATGACGCGCCCGCGAACCTCCGTTGGAGATCGCAGCTGGGCGATGCTCGTGAAGCTCGACAGCGCGCCGAGGTAGAGGAACCCGACCACGAGCAGTGCACCGACTGCGAACGCGAGCGTCGGAGACGAGGCGTACAAGATGAGGGAGACGGGCAAGAGGTAGAGCACCCCGAGCAGGACCCGGCGCGAGCCGAGGCGCGCCACGAGGATCCCGAGGGAGAGTGCCATCGTGACCGCGCCGATGCCCTGCGCGGTGACGAGCGCCGAAGTCGAGCCGGGACCGCCGTCGAGGACTTCGAGCGCCATCGTCGGGATCAACGCGATGAAGGGCGCGGCGAGCAGCGAGTTGACCGTCATGTAGCCGACGACGACGCGGAGGCCGGGCTCGTCGCGTACGAACCGCATTCCCTGGCGGATCGAACCGAGAATCGACGAGCCGTCGTGCGGAGCTGGGTCGGGGAGTCGCAGGACGAGCAGCACCGCAATGACCGCGAGAAAGCTCGCGGTGTTGACGGCGAACGCCCACGAGTAGCCGCCGGCCGCGATCACGATCCCGGCGAGCGCGGGGCCGACGACCCGGCCGAGGTTCCACTGCGCCGACGAGAGCGCGACGGCACCGACGAGCTCATCCTTCGGGACGAGGTCGGGGAGGATCGCGTTGAAGGCGGGGAAGCCGAGCGACTGGGCGCACCCGGCGAGGAACACGATCCCCGCGACCACCCCGGGCGACGGGGTGCCGGTGGCGGCGAGGAATGTGAGGATCGCGGCGAGCACGGTCTGGACGCTCGTGGTCGCGAGGAGGAGACGGCGGCGGGGCCAGCGATCGGCGAGTGCACCGCCGAACGGTCCGACGAGCGCGGCAGGGACGAAGTTCGCCGCGGCCACGAGTCCGGTCCACGCGGCCTGGCCGGTGGTCTGCTGCACGAGGATCCCGACGGCCACCGCCTCCATCCACGTGCCGATGTTGGAGACGAACGCGCCGCTCCACAGCAGGGCGAACTGACGATGGCGGAGGGGGGCGACGGCGCGGGTGAGGTCCAACGCTCCCGAACCTAGCTGCCTCCGATCATTCATCGGCCTGCCGTAGCCTGCGCTCGTGGCCGATCCGCGATCCGACCCGCGATCCGACCCGCGACCCGACGGCAAGATCGTGGAGCTCGTGAACCTGCCGAGCCGATTCGAGGCCGACGTGCTCATGGCCCGTCTCGTCGACACCGGGATCCACGCGATGGCGAAGTACGGCGACGCCGACGGCATGGCTCCCTCGATCGGCCTGCTCGACGGCTACCGGGTCTGTGTGTTCGACGACGACCTCGAGGCGGCGAAGGCCATGCTCGAAGACCTCACGAACTGAACGGAACGGTGCGCGGACGAGGGTCGGCATCGGGGTTCGCCCTCTCCGCCCTCGTCGCGCTCGCTCTGCTCGCCCTCGCCGCGTGTGCGTCGGACTCGAGCGGGTCACAGGACGAGGGAACCTCCTCGACGGTCGCGGGGCTGCCTGCCGGTGACGACGCGACGGTCGTGCGGGTCGTCGACGGTGACACGATCGTCGTCCGGCTCGACGGTCGTGATGCGACAGTTCGGCTGATCGGCGTCGACACGCCGGAGACGAAGGATCCGCGCAAGTCGGTGCAGTGCTTCGGGCGCGAGGCCTCGGCGCGGACCGAGAAGCTGCTCCCCGAAGGGACGGCCGTGCGGCTCGGGTACGACGTCGAACGCAATGATCGCTACGGGCGACTCCTCGCGTACGTCTACGACGCCCGGGATGGCGGCTTCGTGAACGCCGCTCTCGTGCGCGACGGCTACGCGTCGGTGTACACGTACCCGCCGAACGTCGCTCACGCCGAAGAGTTCGTCGACGCCCAAGGTGAGGCGCGCGATGCGGCGCGCGGCCTCTGGGGCGCGTGTCCCGTCACGCCGGAACCGACCGCCGTGGCCGACTCCGGAGGGGCGGCGTGCGATCCGGCGTATCCGGATGTGTGCATCCCGCCTCCGCCGCCTGATCTCGACTGCGGCGACGTCGCCGCCCGGAGCTTCCAGGTGCTCGCGCCCGACCCGCACCGTTTCGACAGCAACGGCGACGGCATCGGATGCGAAGGTGCAGGTGGCTAGGAACGACAGCTAGCTCGTGGGTGGCTGGGCCGTGGGAACCGGCGGGAGGTCACCGGCGGGGCGGGGCCACACGACGGGGGTGAGCGCGCCCGCGATCGGGGCGCCGATCGCGATGCCGTCGCGCTCGACCGACGGGTGTGGGAACGGAGAGCTCCGGGTGCAGCCGTCGCGGAAGAAGATCATCGTGTGCACCCGCCGCACCCGCTCCGACGTGTTCGGCCGGGCGAGGTGGACGGTGAGGCCGTGGTGGAACGCAACCGCGCCGCGTGGCACCTCGACGAGCACCGGTTCCGTCGACGCGACGTCGGGGTGGGCCAGGATGTCTTCCGGCTCCGAGCCGAACACGCCGAAGATGTCGACGAACCGGTCGAGCCCGACCCGGTGGCTGCCGGGGACGTAGGCCATCGCTCCTGTGTCGCGCGTGGATCCGTCGAAGGGGATCCACGCGGTGACCTGGTCGTGCTCGGCGATCGGCCAATAGGGGTGGTCCTGGTGCGGATCGGTCTCGCGACCGCCCGCTTCCTTGTACAGGGCCTGGTCGTGCCAGAGTCGCACGGCATCGGCGCCGAGCAGCTCGGCCGCGACCTGGCCGATCCGCGGGTGGAAGGTGAGGGGCAGCACCGGCGGGTTGTCTTCCCAGAGGTTCATGCACTGCTGGAACGACTGCTCGTAGCGGCTCTTCTGCTCCAGCGGGCGCGTGTCGTCGCGTTGCCGGGCGGTCACGGCGGCGTCGACGGCTGCGCCGTACTGCTCGAGCTCGAGGTCGGTGAGGAGATCCGGCACGACGACGAATCCGTCGCGCCGAAAGTCGGCGACGAGATCGGGGGTCACGAGCTTGCTCATGCCTCGAGGGTGAGGCCCGCGGATGCAGGCTCCTCGAGCATCTGCGCGAACCGCTTGATCGCGTAGGCCGCGTACAAGCCGTCTTCGACGCGTTGGTCGTACGACCACTTCAACACGACGGTCCGGCGCGTGCGGGTGGGATCAGCCGGGTCGACGCGGGGCCGGCCGTAGACACAGAAGATGCCGATGGTCATGTACGGCGCAATCCGGCGGTACGCGGGGACGTCGCGCACGAGCGTCCCGTCGGCGCGCTGCTTCTTCACGGCCTGCCCTCCACGAGTGAGCGAGCCTAGCGATCAGATCTGTCGAGGCGGGTTGGCCGGCTGGGGCCCGCGGCGACGGCGTGACCGGTCACTGCAGCCGGCGAGAGACTGGAGATCCCCGCCGCTGGCCGGTGGCCTCGGTACCCTTGCGGCATGGAACCGATGGGTGGCGGGGAAGTCACGAACCGTGAAGCGCGCGCGATGGTGCGCGAGGTGTCGAGCATCTGGTGGATCGTGCTCGTGGTCGGCCTGATCTTCGTCGGCTTCGGCATCGTGATGCTCTTCGACGTCGCGGCCGGAGCAAGGGTGATCTCCACGATCGTCGGGCTCTTCCTGATCTTCGACGGGATCGTCGGGTTGGTCACCGCCGGTCGCAACGGCGGCTCCCGGGGACTCGGGATCGTGCTCGGGATCGTGTTGATCATCGGGGGCATCGTCGTCGTGGTCTGGCCGGGGGTCACCTTCCTGGTGATCGCGGTCGTGTGGGGCATCACGATCGTGGTCGGCGGCATCACGAGGATCGTCGGGTCCGTCGCGGTGCGTGGCCGCGGCTGGGGTTGGCTGCTCGTGATCGGGATCGCGGAGCTCGCCGTCGGGATCGCCGCACTCGTGTGGCCGAACGTCACCGCGTACGTGATCCTGCTGCTGATCGGGATCTACGCGATCGTCGCCGGCCTCATCCAGATCTTCCTCGCCTTCGAGCTCAAGAAGGCACCGGAGCGCCTCGGCCTCGAGTAGGAGAGCGCGGCGGACGCCCCCGAAGAGCACTTGAGTGGGTGAGCGGTCGAGCCGGCGCAGCGCATTCGACGGTCAAGCCGGCGTGAACGCGCACGGCATGCGCTTGATGCCGTGGATGAAGCTCGACTGGAGCATCTCCGGTTCACCGGTGATCTCGAGGTCGGGCAGGCGGCGGAACAGCTCCTCGAACATCACCGAGATCTCGCGGCGGGCGAGGTTCGCGCCGAGGCAGAAGTGCGGACCGCCCCCGCCGTAGCCTGCGTGCGGGTTCGGGGAGCGGGTGATGTCGAAACGGAACGGATCGGGGAAGGCGCGCTCGTCGCGGTTCGCGGAGTTGAACCAGAGCACGACCTTCTCGCCCTCCTTGATCGGATGGCCGGAGATCTCGGTGTCCTGGGTCGCGGTGCGGCGGAAGTGGATGACCGGCGTCGCGTAGCGGACGATCTCCTCGACCGCGTTCAGCGCGTAGCCGTCGAAGTCGGAGATCCAGAGCGCCTTCTGGTCGGGGTTGCGCGTGAGCTCGAGCATCCCGTGGCTGATGGCGGTGCGGGTCGTCTCGTTGCCGGCCACGACGAGGAGGATGAAGAACGACGCGAACTCGGTGAGCGTGAGTCGTTCCCCGTCGACCTCGGCGTGCATGAGGGTGCTGGTGATGTCGTCGGTGGGCTCGTCGAGCCGCTGCTGGCCGAGTTCCGACGCCATCTGGTGCAGGGTCATGAACGCGCCGAGGAGATCCTCGAACGAGTTCACGTACTCCGGGTCGCCGACGCCGAGGATGATGTTCGTCTGCTCGAAGACCGTCTGACGCAACGACTGCGGGACTCCGGTCATGTCGCAGATGATCCGCAACGGGAGCTCGGCGGCGATCTCACGCACGAAGTCGCACTCGCCTTTCGCGGCGACGTTGTCGATGATCTCGATCGCGGCGGTGCGCACCGAGTCGAGCAGCTTGTTGAGCTCCTTGGGCGTGAACCCGCTGCTCACGAGCCGACGGAGCCGGGCGTGGCGGGGGTCGTCCATGTTGATGATGCTGCCGAGGAACTCGCCCATCCCGTCGGGGATGTCGCCGATGTTCGAGCCGCCGCGTGACGAGCAGAACAGCTCGGCGTGGCGGCTCGCGTAGATGACGTCGTCGAACCGGGTGAGGGCCCAGAATCCGGGACCCTGCCCGAAGTTCTCGATCAGCGGTTCCTCGTGGAACGAGATCGGCGCTTCGTCGCGCAGCAGCTTGAAGACGGCCTCGCGTTCGGCGTCGGGTCGGGTCCACAGGTCGAGCTGGCCAAGCTTGACCTCGGGCACGGAAAGCGGTGAAGGTCCCGGAACGGGGGTCATGCCGGGAGGCTACGCGAAGGTGGTCCGCAGACGCGCCGCGCACCGGGCCGCGTTGGCCACGACTTCGTCTTCGCCGGGGACCCGGCGACGCTCCATCAGCACGGCACCGTCGACGACGACGGTGTCGACGGCCGCCCCGGTCGCCGAGTAGACGAGCCCGGCGACGCGATCCGACGGGACCGATTCGGCTGTCCCGAGGTCGAGGAGCAGGAAGTCGGCCGGGCTTCCGACAACGAGCGGTCGCCCACCCAGGCGGGGTGCCGACTGGCCGGTCACGATCGCCCAGGCGTCGGCGGCGGGGAGCATCGCGGGGTCGGCGGTGGTGTGCTTCTGCAGGAGCGACAGGAGCTTGACGTCCTGCATCAGGTCGAGCGAGTTGTTCGACGCCGCACCGTCGGTGCCGATCCCGATCGCCACCCCGGCGGCCCGGGCGGCTGGGTAGGGGAACGCCCTCCCGGTCGCGAGCTTCATGTTCGAGGCCGGGTTCGTGACGATCGTCGAACCGCGTGCCGCGATCAGGTCGAGCTCGGCGTCGTCGAGCCACACGCCGTGCGCGAGCACCGTCTGGTCGCTCAACACCCCGAGGCCGTCGAGGTACGGGGTGGGGCGCATGCCGTTCTCGGCGAGGCAGTCGTCGACCTCACCCTTCGTCTCCGACAGGTGGATCTGCAGCGGGACGTCGCGCTCGGTGCTCAGTGCGCCGAGTCGGCGCAGCGAGTCGGCTCCGACGGTGTAGATCGCGTGGGCCGCGAGTGACGGGACGACGCGTGGCCCGAACTCGCCGAGCCGGTCGAGCGCTTCGGGGACCGCGTCGATGCGGTTCCACTCGGGCGCATGGGGAGTCTCGATCACCGGGACGCTGATCACGCCGCGGAGTCCGGCATCGAAGACGGCCCGCGCGATGTCGAACTGGAACCAGTACATGTCCCAGAAGCAGGTGGTGCCCGACCGGATCATCTCGAGCGCGGCGAGCCGGGTGCCCCAGTAGACGTCGTCGGCGGTGAGCGCGGCTTCCGCGGGCCAGATGCGGGTACGCAACCAGTCCATGAGCGGGAGGTCGTCGCCGTAGCCCCGGAAGAGCGTCATCGCCGCGTGGGTGTGCGCGTTGACGAGCCCCGGCGTGAGCGTGAGCCCACGACCTTCGAGCACGGTCTCGGGAGGAGCCCCGTCGGGGGTGCCGACGACGGTCTCGCCGAGTTCGACGATCACGCCGTTCTCGACGCGCAACGACACCGGGTGTCCGTCGAGCACGACGTCGCGCACGACGAGGCTCATCGTATCTCCGCCAGTGCCGGGATCACCACGCCGACGTCGGCGACGATGCGGGCGCGGTTCGCCTCGGCACCGGCTGCGTACTCCTCCATGGTGAGGTTCGTCGGCTGGAGGCCGTTGCCGAGGTTGTCGACGACGCAGACGGCTGCGTAGGCGAGGCCGCTCTCCCGGGCGACGACACACTCCGACGCGATGGTCATCCCGACCACGTCGGCGACGCGCGTGAGCGCGCGGACCTCGGCCGGGGTCTCGAAACGCGGCCCCGTGGTCTGTGCGTACACGCCGCCGTCGATCAGGCGGGTGTCGGTGACGCGGGTCCACACCGAGATCAACTCGGCCCGCCACTCGGCATCGAACCCCGGGATGGAGTGGCCCCGGGCGTCGTCGAAACGGGTGGGGTTGGCCCCGGGAGCGTAGAAGTCGTCGGGGGCGACGATGGTGCCCACCGGCCAGTCGGTGCGCAGGCTCCCCGCCGACGAGATGGCGATGATCCGGTCGCACCCCGCGGCGACCAGGGCGTCGAGGTTGCGCACGTGATCGAGCCGATGGGCCGGGGTGAACGTGTCGAGACCGTGACGCTCGAGCCACACCGCGTCGTCGGTCTCGAGCAGCGGGACCCCGACGTGCTCGATGCGCCGGGCCGACTCACTCGCGGCGGCGCGCATCACGCCGTGACCGCCGATCAGTGCAAGCTTCGACATCGCCGGATTCTAGGAGCGAGGTGGTTCAGGCCCGCAGCTTGTCGAGTGCGCGCTCGAACACGTCGAGCTCCTCGGGGTCGAGCCGGTCGATCAGCTCGCGCTGGAGGTCGTCGAGGTGGATGGCCAGACCTTCGTCGAGCTTGGCTTCGCCGTCGGGCGTGAGGACCACCCACTGGACGCGCCGGTCGGTCGGGCACGACGTGCGGACGACGAGACCGGCGTCGACCACCCGGTCGACGAGACGGGTCGCGCCGCCGCTGGTGAGGCCGAGCTGGCACGCGAGCTCCGACATCGTGAGGCGGGTGCCGGGGGAGCGGCCGATCCGGAGGAGCACCTCGAAGAAGGAGCTGCTCATCGCCGAATGCGAGGCCAACGACGCATCGAACGCACGCTCGAGCCGACGGTGGGCCTCGTGGAGGAGCCCGTAGGTGGTGATCCGGGGGTCGTCCCGGTTCCCGGCCGCAGTCATGACGCCAGCATAGCTCCATGTACTTGACATGTCAGCTAATGCGGTGCAAGATAGTTGCACAAGCAGAGAATGAGTCCGCAACGACATCCTTATGGAGGTTCCCATGACCACGACCCGGAGCAGCACGAGCCAGACGACCGGTATCCCCGAGGCCGGGACCTGGGCGATCGACACCGCCCACTCCTCGGTCGAGTTCGTCGTCCGTCACCTGATGATGGCGAAGGTCCGGGGCAGCTTCACCGACTTCAGCGGCACGATCGAGATCGGCGAGACACCGGAGACCTCCTCGGTACAGGTCGAGATCCAGGTCGCGAGTGTCAGCACCCGCGATGCCCAGCGCGACGGCCACCTCACCTCGCCCGACTTCTTCGACGCCGAGGCGCATCCCGCGATCAGCTTCCGCTCGACCGCGGTGCGTGAGCAGGGCGGCAACAACTACGCGGTCGACGGAGACCTCACCCTGCTCGGCACGACGAAGCAGGTCACACTCGGCCTCACCTACCAGGGCACCGCCCGGGACCCGTGGGGCAACGACAAGGCCGTCTTCTCCGCCGAGGCCGAGATCGACCGCGAAGCATGGGGTCTGACCTGGAACCAGGCGCTCGAGACCGGTGGCGTGCTGGTCGGGAAGAAGGCCAAGATCGAGATCGAGGTCGAGGCGGTCAAGCCGGCTCCGTCGGACGGCTAACGACAGGGAACGCAGAACCCCCAGGGTGTCGCCACCGGCTGGACCGAGTTCATCGGTTCAGCCGGTGCGGCAGCCTGCCGATGCTCTGGCCATGACTGGACCGGACCCCTCCCGGCACCCGCACGCCCCGAATCGTCGGGTCCGGGGAGTCACGGCGGGTGTGCTCGTCGTCGTGGCGTCCCTGCTCCTGCCCATCGGGCTCGTGACCGTCTGGCTGCGCGAACAGGTGCTCGACACCGACGCCTTCGTCCGGACGGCAGGCCAGGTGGCGCGTGATCCCGCCGTCCAGCGCGACGTGTCCGACAAGGTCAGCACCGCGCTCATCGAGCAACTCGACGTCGACTCCACCGTGCAGGGTGCCGCCCGCTCCGTGCTCCCCGACGCGCTGGGGGGTCTGGCCGGCCCGCTCGCGGCCGGGGCCGACGCCACGATCCGCCGCGCGACCGCCGAGGTGGTCGCGTCGTCGCGCTTCGAGGAGTTGTGGGAGGTCGCAGTGCGGCGGGCCCACGAGAACGCGCTCCTGCTCGCAGAGGGCGAGCCCGTCGCCGGGGTGGAGACGCGCGATGGACGCATCGCGGTGAACCTCGACCCGATCGTCGATGCCGTCGTCGCGCAACTCCCCGGTCCGATCGCGGCGCTCATCCCACCCGTCACCACGGGTGACGACATCGTGCTCTTCCGCTCGAGTGAGCTGGCATCGGCCCAACCCGTCGTGCGCGGAGTCGACGATGGCTGGTGGGCCATCCCGGTCGCCTGCTTGGTCCTGTTCGCAGCAGCCGTTGCGATCGCATCGCGTCGCCGTCGGGCGCTGCTGGCAGTCGGGGTGGGGATGGTGCTCTCGTCGAGCCTCACGTTCTTCGTGCTGCTGATCGCTCGGCAACGACTCGTCGACGCGACGGCGTCTCGCGTGGCGCGCACCGCCACGACAGCGGTGTTCGACGCGGTGGTCGACCTGCTCCGGACCGAGCTGTGGGTGACCGCGGCGATCGGCGTCGCGCTCGCCGCCGGAGCGATCGTCTTCGGCCTGCTGCACCATCCGCAGCCGGTCGAGGCCGCGCCGGATTCGCGACCCACCGACGATCAGCTGGTGCCCGGCGCGAAACCCATCATCGCGTCGCGAGCGCCCATCCCGACTCCGGATCGTTCGAGTGGCAAGCCGAGCGCCGAGCCGGCGGAGGTCACGCAACCGACCTCGTCCAGCTCGTCGGGGAGCGCGTCAGGGAGTTGATGGCTCGGGTTCGACGAGGGCCCGGGCGGCGGCGACCGCAGCGGCGGCGTTGAGCGAGCCGTAGCCGTAGTCGGAGTTCGGGACCCCGCTCGTCCGACACGTCGCAGCTGGTCGACGCGAGGCGCTCGTGATCACCGTCTCGTGCAGCGCGGCGCGGCCACGCGCCCCGGGCGCGGTCTCGAGCGCGAGTGCGTAGGTGCCGGTCACCTCGGGCGCGGCCATCGAAGTCCCCGAGACCCGCGTGTACCCACCACCGATCGCGGTGGTCATCACGTCGAGTCCGGGCGCGACCAGCGTCGGTTCGGGTCCGAGCGGGCCGGGCCCACGGGCAGAGAACCGTGCGATGCGTCCGTCGCCATCGGTCGCGCCCACCGCGACGACCTCGGGTTGCGACGCCGGGAAGCCGACCGTGCGACATTCCGGACCCGCGTTGCCGGCCGCAAACACGTTGAGGATCCCTGCCGCGTGCAACGCGGTCATGGCCCGACCGAGCGAAGTGCTCGGTTCCTGGATCGACCACGAGTTGTTGACGATGTCGGGTCGCAGATCCGGATCGGGTCCGCGTCCGGCGTCGGGGGCGAGCATGAACTGGAGCGATTCCAACACGAGCTCGAGGGTGCACTGCTCGGCGGTGCAACCCCGGGCCGCGATCCACTTCGCACCCGGCGCCACGCCGGTGGTCCTGCCGACGGCGAGGCCCGCGACGGCGGTGCCGTGGCCGCCTTCGTCGCAGGGGGCTTCGGAGCAGCGACCGGTCGGATCGAACCATCCGGCGGTGCGACGCAAGCTGTCGGCGAGATCGGGGTGTTGCGCATCGACCCCGGAGTCGACGATGCCGACCACCGCGCCCCGTCCGGTGACCCCGGCGGCGCGCGCCCCGGGGACGCCGGAATCCACGAGGTTCGTCGGGATCGCGCTCGGTGCGGCCTGCGGCCCCGATGCCACCGCGCTCACCTCGGCGTCGAGGTCGAGCTCCCGGCCGCCGACGACCTCGGTCACCCCGTCGATCCGGGCGACCCGGTCGGCGAGGGTCTTGGGCGCGTAGAAGAGCACGGCGTTCGACACCCAGAGCGGCGTGGCCGAGATCCGGTGGGTGCGGAGGAGCCTCAGCAGGGCCGGACGGCCGGACGCGTCGCGGTAGGCCCGTCGGAGCGCGACGACGGTCAGGTGGCCGCGCCGGTTCCAGCCGGGCTCGCGCACCGCGGCTCGCAGATCCGGGCGCTCGACGAAGGTCGCGACCCAGAACTCGCGGGGCTTCGTGGAGCTTGTCGGGGAAGTGGAGCTTGTCGGGGACGTGGTCGCGCCGGCGCGTTCGGGGGTGGGGGTGGTCATGAGCCCCGCGGCGCCGAGAGCGGTCGCAAGGGCGAGGAAGGCGGCCGCGAGCCTGCACCGGGAGCGCACTCCTCGCCGTATCGTCGCGACCCCGGAGCCCCTTGAGCCGGGTGGGTCCGGTGGGCCCGGATAGGTTCAGTCCTGTGACGCACCACGAGGGGACCGATCCCCGCTCCGCCGATCCGCTCGATCTGACCGGACGGGTCGCTCTGGTGACCGGAGGGACCCGCGGCGTCGGCCTCGGGATCGCCGTCGGACTGCTCACGGCGGGCGCCGACGTCGTGGTGTGCGGCCGGACGCCACCCGAGGAGCCGATCACCGGTGGTGCGCGCACCGCCGGGTTCGTGACCGCCGACGTGCGCGACGCCGACCAGGTCAGCGGATTGTTCTCGGAGATCGCATCACGCTTCGGTCGCCTCGACGTCGCGGTGAACAACGCGGGTGGCAGCCCGGTGGCCGAGGCCGCGACTGCATCGCCGCGGTTCTCGGCCGCGATCGTCGGACTCAACCTGCTGGCGCCGTTGCAGGTTGCGCAGGCGGCGAACGCGGTGATGCAGACGCAACCCGACGGTGGTTCGATCATCAACATCACGTCGGTGAGCGGCACCCGCCCGTCGCCGGGTACCGCGGCCTACGGCGCCGCGAAGGCCGGGCTCATCAACCTGACCGAGAGCCTCGCCGCCGAGTGGGCGCCGAAGGTGCGCGTCAACGCGGTGTGCGGGGGTGCGGTCGCCACCGAGAACCTGCACCGGGGCCACGGCGGCGATCCCTACATCGAGTCGATCGAAGCGACTGTCCCGATGGGTCGGCTCGCAGATGTCGCCGACATCGCCAACGCGTGTCTGTTCCTCGCGTCGCCGCTGGCGTCGTACATCTCGGGTTCGAACCTGTTCGTGCACGGCGGTGGCGAGGTCCCGCCGTTCCTCCTCCTCGACCAGAACGGGTAGTGCATGGCTGTGCAGGGTGAGATCGTCGGACCGATTCCCCCGGGACAGGATCCGGAGGCGTACGACAAGCTCCGCCGACGCGTCCTGTGGACGATGCCCTACGGCCTCTACGTGCTCGGCAGCACCGACCGGGCCGACCGGCGCAACGGCATGACGATCAACTTCGTGACCCAGTTGAGCTTCGATCCGAAGTGGATCGGGGTCGGCGTCGAGCGGAACGCGTTCACGCACGAGCTGATCGAAGCGGGCGGGTGCTTCAGCCTGTGCATGATCGACCGCGAGGACCGCGCCATCGTGCGGAAGTTCACGAAGCCGGTCGAGGTGGATCTCGCCGCGCGTACGTTGAACGGCTTCCCGTACGTCGAGCGCATCACCGGTGCGCCGATCCTCGCCCAGTCGGTCGCGTTCCTCGACTGCGAGGTGCGCGACACGATGACGGTCGGCGAGCAGACCCTGTTCGCCGGCGAGGTGGTCGACGCCGGCTTCCTCAAGACCGAGGACACCCCGGTCCTACGGATGGAAGACACCCGGATGTCCTATGGCGGATGAACGACGGCGGCCGAGAGCTCGAGCGTTGGGGTGGGTCCGGGCCTACCTGACGGTGGCGCCACCGTCGACGGCGATGACCTGGCCCGAGAGATAGCTCGTTTCGTCGCTGAGAAGGGTGGCGATGGTTGCGCCGAGCTCGGCGGCCGCGCCGACGCGCCGGAGCGGCACGTCTCGGGTCATCGCCTCCGCGAAATCGGGATCGAGGAACGTCGAGCCCATGCCCTCTCCGGAGGTGGCTCCGGGGCACACGCAGTTCACCCGTACGCCCATCGGCCCGTACTGCACCGCCGCGAGTCGGGTGAGGGCGACGACCGCCCCCTTGCTCGACGTGTAGGCCGCGCCCATGCCGTGGCCACGCAGCGCGGCGGTCGACGCGATGGTCACGACCGCGCCGCCGGCCTCGAGCCGGGGGAGCACCGCGCGGAGGGTGAGGAACGTGCCGCGCAAGTTCACGCTGATCACGCGGTCGAACGTCTCGAGGTCGGCATCGCCGATCGCAGTCAGGTCGGCGGGGTCGAAGATGCCCGCGCTCGTGACCGTCCCGTGCAGGGTGCCGAACCGGGCCTCGGCGGCGTCGACCGCCGCGACCACGGCGGCTTCTTGGGCCACGTCGGCGGCGGCCACGAGCGTGCGCGACGGATCGGCCGAGCTCTCGGCAACGGCCGTCGCCCCGGCCGGATCGAGGTCGACCAGCGCGACGTTCGCGCCGGCTGCGACCAGGTGCAGCGCAGTGGCCCGGCCGATCCCGCTGGCCGCGCCCGTGACGACGAAGGTTCGTCCGTGGAAGTCGGGCATCGTGGGCTCCTCGCGTCGGCGCGGTTCAGGGAATGATGCGCGGGCGGATCATGAGCCGGGCGGCGGTCTCGAGCCGGCTTCCGGCCGACTCGGCGGTCTCGCTGCCCGATACGAGCCCGATGATGCACGCGAAGCACACGAGCTCGAGCACCTTCACGATGTCGTCGCGATCGGGGAGCTCGGAGTCGCCCAGGGCGATGTCGATCCAGGCGACGACCATCTCGTGGAAATCGGTC
>JBBRHS010000016.1:0-17451 GCA_038222385.1 Acidimicrobiia bacterium | reverse complement strand
GGGGTGTGGTTCCGTGAGTCGTGCCGGGAACAGGCGGTCGCGCTCGGTGTGAGTGGATGGGTGCGAAACTCCTTCGACGGGACCGTCGAAGGAGTGTTCGAGGGACCACCCGCGGCGGTGGAACGGCTGGTGAACTGGTGTCGAACCGGGCCGTCGCGGGCGAGTGTCGACGCCGTCACGACGACCGACGAGATCGCCGTCGGAGAGCAAGGCTTCGAGGTCCGGTGATCCCTCGTTCGGCGCCGTGCGATCGCTACGCTCAGGGTTCCTCGACTTCCCCCCGCCGAGCCGAAGGATCTGCGTGTTCCTGAAGTCACTGACCCTCCGGGGGTTCAAGTCCTTCGCCGACAAGACCGTGCTCGATTTCGAGCCCGGTGTGACCGTGGTCGTCGGGCCGAACGGTTCGGGGAAGTCGAACCTCGTCGACGCCGTCGCGTGGGTGCTCGGCGCCCAGGGTGCCCGTTCTCTGCGGGGCACGAAGATGGACGACGTGATCTTCGCGGGAACGTCGGACCGCCCGTCGCTCGGGCGCGCCGAGGTGTCGCTCACCATCGACAACTCGTCGGGGTTGCTGCCGATCGAATTCTCCGAGGTCACGATCACCCGGCTGTTGTTCCGCACGGGTGAGTCGGAGTACCAGCTCAACGGCGCGCCCTGCCGCCTGCTCGACATCCAGGAGATGCTCTCCGACACCGGGATCGGTCGCCAGCAGCACGTGATCGTCGGGCAGGGTCAACTCGACCAGGTGCTCAACTCCCGCCCCGAGGACCGGCGCGCGATCATCGAAGAAGCCGCCGGGATCCTGAAGTACCGGAAGCGTCGCGAGAAGGCGGAGCGGCGGCTCGAGGCGACGGAGGGCAGCCTGCTCCGGCTGAACGATCTGCTGCGCGAGGTCCGACGCGGGCTCGCGCCGCTCCAACGCCAAGCCGACGCGGCGCGTCGCCACGACGGTCTCGTCGAGGAAGTCCGCGCCATCCGTCTCCACCTCGCCGGGCACGAGCTCGCCGGGCTCCAGGCGCGGCTCCAGCGACTCCGGGAGCAGGGCACCGGGTTCGGCACCCGCGATCGCGAGATCCGCACCCGCCTCCGCGAGCTTGACGTGTCGGTCATGGAACGCGAGCAGACGGTCTCGCGGCTGGGCGACGACGAGTTGAACGACGCACTCGTCCGCGTCGGATCCCTCCGGGAGCGCACCCGTGGCCTCGCCGCTCTCGTCGCCGAGAAGCAGCGCGGGCTCGAACGTGAGCTCGCCGCCGCGGCCGACGAAGGTGTGATCGAGACGCTCGTGGCCGACGCCGCCGCGGCGCGCGCCGAGCTCGAGGGGGTCGAGCTCGAAGCCACCGAACTCGAAACGCGTCGGGTCGCGGCCGAGGCGGCCGAGGCGGAGCTCGTCGCGGAGCGCGCCGCGGTCGCGCAAGCTCGGGCCCGGGCCGAGTCGCTGCTGCGCGAGGCCGAGGAGGTGCGACGCACGGCCGATGCCGAGTCGCACCGGTGGGACGCCCGCTCGGAGGCACTCGGACTCGCACTCGACGACGCCCGCGGCGCGACTCGCGCCAAAGCGCTCGACGGTGTCGAAGGAGTCATCGGGCCGCTCGTCGACCACCTCGAGATCGAACCCGGCGCGGAAGCCGCGGTCGCCGCGGCCCTCGGTGAGGCGATGCGGGCTGTCGTGGTGGAGCGTGGTGCGGCCGCGCAATCTGCGCTCGCCCGCCTGAAGGAAGGCGATCTCGACGCCCTCCTGCTCGTGGCCGACGCGCAGGCACCCGTGCAGGGTGAGCTCGCGCCGGCCGGAACCCAGCCACTCGCGAACTACGTGCGCGCGATGCGACCCGATGTCGAGGCTGCGCTCGCCAAGCTGCTCGCCGGGGCGGTGCTGGTCGATGCGCAGTGGGGAACCGCGCTCGATCTCGCGCTGACGCAGCCGGAGTTCACCGTCGTCACGCCGGCCGGTGACCGCTTCGGCGGCCGCGGTCCCTGGCGGGTGGGGGGGAGCGGCGCGAGTGCCGTCACCCAGGCCGCGCTCGACGAAGCACTCGCCCATGCCGAAGCCGCACGCGTCGCGCTCCTCGAGGCCGACGCGTCCGTCGGCGCGGCCCGGGCCACGGTCGTCGGGAGCGGCCACGACCTCGATGCCCGCGCCGCGGAGGTCGCCCGGCAGCGCCGCGAGGTCGACATGGCGCTGGCCGCCAGCGGCCAGCGCCGAAAGATGCTCGCCGGCCGTCTGACGGGTGTCGAAGCTCGGCTCGCGGCGCAGGACCCCCAGGCCCAGGCCGAGGCCGAGCGGGCCCGGGCCGATCTCGCCCGACGCGCCGACGACTACGCCCGAATCGCGGATCGTCTCGCCACGCACCGTGCCGCGACCGACGAGGTCCACGAACGGGTCCAGCGCCGGCGACGGGCGCGCACCGAGGCCGCGAGCGCGGCGGGTGCCGAGCTCGAAGCACTCCGCACCGAACGGCGGGCCCTCGAGCGTGAGCTGGCCGGGCTGCGCGAGCAGACGCAACGCCGAGAGGTCGAAGAAGCCGAGACGAAGATGCGGCTCGAGAACGCGGTGGAACGCCTGCGCACCGACTTCGACGTGGAACCGGCGGTGGCGCTCGCCGCACCGGCACCTGAGGTCCCCGAGGGGACCACCCTGGCCGGCCGGGCGCGCGAGGTCGAGCGCGAGATCAAGCTCATGGGTCCGATCAACCCCCTCGCGCTCGAGGAGTACGAGGCCCTCCAGGAGCGCCACGAGTTCCTACAGGGCCAGCTGGACGACGTGAAGAACTCGCGCCGCGAACTGAGTCGCGTCATCAAGGCCGTCGACATCGAGATCGTGTCGGTGTTCGAGCAGGCCTACGCCGACGTCGAGCAGAACTTCACCGCGCTCTTCTCCACGCTGTTCCCCGGAGGATCAGGGCGGCTCACGCTCACCGATCCGTCGAACATCCTCGACACGGGAATCGAGATGGAGGCCCGCCCATCGGGCAAGAACGTCCGCCGGCTGTCGCTCCTCTCGGGCGGTGAGCGTTCACTCACCGCGCTGGCGTTCCTCTTCGCGGTGTTCCGGGCCCGGCCTTCGCCCTTCTACCTCCTGGACGAGGTCGAGGCTGCGCTCGACGACGTGAACCTCCACCGCTTCCTCGATCTCGTGCACGAGTTCCGGAACGAGGCCCAGCTGCTGGTGGTGTCGCACCAGAAGCGCACGATGGAGGCGGCCGACTGCCTGTACGGCGTCTCCATGCCCCCGGGTGGATCGAGCAGGGTCGTGAGCCAGCGCATGAGCAACGAGCTGGCGAACACCTGACCTCACCGTGCTGAATCCCGTGCTCGCCGCGGTCTCGCCGTCGTCGGCCGTCGAGAAGGCCGCCGCGTGCGGCGTCCCCGGCAAGCAGTCGTGGCTCTGCTCGATCGCTTACGACATCAGCGGCAGCCAGCGCACCGCCGAGATCGCCGACGACTTCACCACCCCGCTGCGGATCGTGCTGATCATCGCGGTCGCGTTCATCGTCGTGCGGGTCAGCCGCCTGGTGATTCGTCGCATGGTGAACCGCCTCTCCGCCGACACCGCATCCGACAGGATCGACACGATCCGGCGCCGCACCGGTCTCGCGTTCCTCGACACCGGCCCGGTCCCGAGCGTGCGCCGGCGTCTGCGGGCCGAGACGATCGGGGCGGTGCTGCGCAGCATCGTGTCGGTCGTCGTGTGGGCAACCGCGCTGCTCATGGTCCTCGGCGAGCTGGGGGTCAACCTCGCACCCCTCGTCGCGGGCGCGGGAATCCTCGGGGTGGCGATCGGCTTCGGCTCCCAGGCGCTCGTGCGCGACTTCCTCTCGGGAATCTTCATGCTCGTCGAGGACCAGTACGGCGTGGGCGACGTGATCGACGCCGGCGAGGCGACGGGAACGGTCGAAGGCGTGAGTCTGCGCACGACGCGCCTGCGCGACGTCGAGGGCACCGTGTGGCACATTCCCAACGGCGAGATCCGGCGGGTCGGGAACAAGTCGCAGCAGTGGTCGCGCGCAGTGCTCGACGTGGCGATCACCCCCGACACCGATGTCATGGCGGCCACCGCGGTGATCACGCGCGTCGCCGAAGAGCTGGCGAACGACCGGGACATCGGCCGGGTCGTCCTCGAGAAACCGGAGGTCTGGGGCGTCGAGGAAGTGGGTCCCGACCGGGTCCTCATCCGGCTCGTCGTGAAGACGAAGCCGCTGGAGCAGTGGCGCGTCTCCCGTGAGCTGCGGGCCCGGATCAAGCAGGCCTTCGACGCGGAGGGCTACACGTACCCGCTCCCGCAGCAGATCACCGTCGTGCCGGGCCAGCCTCCCGAAGTCCAGCCTACCGAAGTCCAGTCTCCTGAAGTCCCGTCTCCCGAGAAGTAGGTTCCGCCGCAGTGTCCGAGATCCTCATCGTCGTCGTCATCATCGTGTTCGGGCTCGCGCTCGTGGGCCTCGGCATCGGCGCGTCGCGCCGGGCCCGCCGTCGAACCGACCAGATCGCCCGCGACCTCGGGATCCCCGAGGAGGAGCTCCCGCTCCTTCCCGACACGTTGCCGCCGGTGGTCACGGTCCCCGAGGTCGAGCCGACCGTCGAACCGCCGACCCAGGTCGCGGAACCCGGAGCCCCGGAACCCGGAGCCCCGGAACCCGAGGCGCCACCGCGTGTCAAGCCCCGGCTGCGTGATCGTCTCGGGAAGACGCGCGCTGCGTTCGCCGGTGCGCTCGGCGCGTTGCGCGGTGGGGGAAGCATCGACGACGACACGTGGGACGAGCTCGAGGAAGCGCTCATCCTCGCCGACGTCGGCGTCCCCACCACCACGCGAATCCTCGACGACGTGAAGGCCCGGGTCGCCGCCGACAAGATCACGACGGTCGACGGTGTCGGCGAGGTGCTGCGCGCCGAGCTCGCGTCGCTGCTCGAGGTCGGCGACCGTGACCTCGCGTGCCCGGCCGGGGAGACCAACGTCTGGATGTTCGTCGGGGTGAACGGGGTCGGCAAGACCACCACCATCGCCAAGCTCGCGCAGCGGGAGACGGGCGAGGGGCGCACGGTCGTGCTCGCGGCCGCCGACACGTTTCGGGCTGCCGCCGCTGAGCAGCTCGCGACCTGGGCCGAGCGGGTCGGTGCCGATCTCGTCCGGGGTCAGGACGGTGCCGACCCGGGTTCGGTGGTGTTCGACGCCATGAGCGCAGCGCAGGGTCGTGACGCCGATCTGGTCCTCGTCGACACCGCCGGACGGTTGCACACGAAGGTGAACCTCATGGAAGAGCTCAAGAAGCTCCGCCGCATCGTCGACCGCACCCCGGGTGCGCTGAAAGAGGTGCTGCTCGTGGTCGACGCGTCGACCGGCCAGAACGGGTTGGCGCAGGCCCGCCGATTCGCCGAGGCCGTCGACGTGACCGGCGTGGTGCTCACGAAGCTCGACGGCACCGCCAAGGGCGGGATCGTGCTCGCGATCCAGGCCGAGCTGGGGATCCCGGTGAAGCTGGTCGGTGTAGGCGAATCAGCCGACGATCTCATGGCGTTCGAGCCCACCGAGTTCGTCGCCGCCCTCTTCGAGAACTAGCGCGACACCTGGATGGTCGAATCCGCTGCGCCGGCTCGATCGCTCATCCATGCATCTCCCGCGCGGGCTGTCCGCCGGCTCCGCTCCTTCTCTTGCCTGGATGGTCGAATCCGCTGCGCCGGCTCGATCGCTCACCCACTGGGGGGCCCCTGCGGTGGTGTCCGCCGGCTCCGCTCCTTCTCTAGCGCGCGGCGGTGGCGAGGCCCATCGTCGAGTAGAGGAAGTTCGTGGTGAGGTCGAGGATCTGGGTCCGGTTCTGGACGTACGGGACGTGGCCCTGTCCTTGCCAGGTGATCAGGTACGAGAGCAACCCGACCGCGTGGGCGTCGTTCACGGTGTCGGTCGCCCACGAGTAGGGGACCAACCCGTCGTTGGTGCCGTGGAAGAGCAACGACGGGGCATCACCGGCGTTGATCCCTCCGAGCACCGCCGCACCCGAGAGCGCCACCGAGGCCTTCACCCGCGACGAGACCTCGGGGAGCGGTCCGGGTCGCGGGGAGTCGCCGTTGAACCCGACGTTGAGCGCGGTGATGGCGCCCGCCGAGGTTCCACCGATCGCGATGCGCGTCTGGTCGACGCCGTAGGTCGCAGCATTCGCGCGGAGCCAGCGGACGGCAGATTGGGCGTCGGTCTGCGCGTCGATGATCGCGTTGACGCACTCGACCGTCGCCGCGGCTGCGGCGCACCCGGTGGGTGAGAGGCGGTAGCTGATCGACACGTTCACGAACCCCTTCTTCGCGAACGTCGTCGCTTCGTCGACGATCTCGACCGACGTCCGGTTGCCGCCGCTGAAGCCACCGCCGTGGACCCAGATCACCGCAGGACGACTCGTGACGGTGTCGCCGGTGGGTCGGTAGATGTCGGCCTGGAGCATCACCGGCAGCCCCGTCTGGCGACTCGTGGCGGTCGCGTAGATGACGTTGGCCGTGGTGGTGACGGCACCGAAAACCTGATCGCGGTAGCGGAGGGGTGCCGGGCCGGTCGGCGGGGCGAGGCACCCGGCGGCGACGAGCACGACGAGCGCGGCGGCGAACAGGACCAACGGACGGCGGCGCATCTGCATCTCCCCCAACAACACGCCGGCGTCGGGCGCCGGTCTCGTACCGCGGTCATCGTACTGGTGTCGGCGCCGGTAGCATGACGGCCCCATGTTCGACTCCCTCTCCGACCGTTTCGACGGAATCTTCACCCGCCTCCGCAGCCGTGGTCGCCTGACGGAGAAAGACGTCGACGAGGTGTGTCGCGAGATCCGGCTCGCCCTCCTCGAGGCCGACGTCAACGTCAAGGTCGTGAAGGGCCTGATCGGCCGGGTGAAGGAACGAGCCAACGGGGCCGAGGTGGCCAAGAGCCTCAGTCCGGCCCAACAGGTGATCAAGATCGTCCACGAGGAGCTCATCACCACCCTCGGCGGCGACAGCGGCAAGCTCAGCATGAGCTCGAAACCACCCACGGTCGTGATGCTCTGTGGCCTCCAGGGCTCGGGCAAGACGACCGCCGCGGGCAAGCTCGCGCGGCAGTTGAAGAGTCAGGGGCTCGGTGTGCTCCTGGTCGCAGCCGACCTCCAGCGCCCGGCCGCGGTCGAGCAGTTGCGGGTACTCGGCCGACGCCTCGACGTGCCGGTGTACTCGGCCCCCGACGACGCAGTCGCCGAAGGTCGGGGCGATGTCGTCGCCGTCGCGCGGGGTGTGCACGACGAAGCGGCTCGCCTCGGCAAGAACGTGGTGATCGTCGACACCGCCGGTCGCCTCCAGGTCGACACGGCGCTGATGGACGAGCTGCGCCAGGTGCGCGACATCGTGCAGCCGCACGACACGCTGCTGGTGGTCGACGCGATGACCGGTCAGGAAGCGGTGAACGTCGCGACCGCGTTCGACGAAGCAGTCGGGCTCGACGGTGTGGTGCTCACCAAGATCGACGGCGACGCGCGCGGTGGTGCGGCGCTGTCGGTGAAGGAGGTCGTGGGCAAGCCGATCCTCTTCGTGGGCACGGGCGAGAAGCTCGAAGACTTCGAGGCGTTCCACCCCGACCGGATGGCGAGTCGTATCCTGGGGATGGGAGACGTGCTCACGCTCATCGAGAAGGCCGAGGCGGTCTTCGACGAGGGCTCCGCCCAGGCGGCCGAGGCGAAGATCCGCAAAGGGCAGTTCACCCTCGGCGACTTCCTCGACCAGATGCGTCAGGTCAAGAAGATGGGCCCGCTCCAGAACGTGCTGAAGCTGATGCCGGGCATCCCCAAGGAGCTCAAGAACGCGGAGCTCGACGACGGCGAGCTGGCCCGGGTCGAAGCGATCATCTGCTCGATGACCCTCGCCGAGCGCAACGATCCCTCGCTGATCAACGGCTCACGGCGTCTGCGGATCGCCCGGGGGAGCGGCACCACCACCCAGGAGGTGAACGCCCTGCTGAAGCAGTTCAAGATGGTCCAGCAGATGATGCGTTCCATGAGTTCGGGCAAGCGTCCGAAGCTCCAGATCCCGGGGATGTAGCCTCGCGCGTTCCCCGGGCCGGTCCGGGTGGCCGATCCACCGCCGGTTCCAGCACGATTCAGCACTGAGATCCAGCACTGAGCTCGACCAGAGAGGCGTTCCGTGGCAGTCAAGATCCGCCTGATGCGGGTAGGCAAGAAGAAGCAACCGTCGTATCGCGTGGTCGTCGCCGACGGTCGTTCTCCGCGCGACGGCCGCTACATCGAGATCATCGGCCAGTACGCGCCGCGACAGGAGCCGTCGTTCTTCACGATCGACGACGAGAAGGCGCTCGCGTGGTTGAAGAAGGGCGCCCAGCCCACTGACCAGGTGCAGAAGCTCCTCGCCGAGAACGGCGTGTGGGAGCGATACCAGACGGAGCGGGGCCAGTCGGCCGCGCTGGTGAAGGCGGGACCGACGCGCACCGCGCCGAAGCTCTCCAAGAAGGCGCAGGCCCGCGCCGCCGCGGCGGCCGACGCACCGGCGGCGGCCGAGACGGTCGACGCGCCCGAGGTCGACGCGGCCGAGGCCGGAGCTCCCGAGGCCGGAGCTCCCGAGGCCGACTCGACGGAATCGAGCGCGGAGTGAGCGACGATCTCGAGAACGACGCGCCCGACGAGTACTACGACGACGAAGTCGCGCCCGAGGGCAACCGCATCAGCGGTGGCCGGTGCCGCGCGGTCGTCGAGCACGTCGCGCGCAACATCGCCGACGAGCCCGACGCGATCGAGGTCGACGTCGAGGAACGCGGCGGTGAGGTGATGCTGCTCATCCGGACGAGCCCCGACGACATGGGTCGGCTGATCGGCCGCCGAGGTCGTGTGATCCAGGCGCTGCGCCAGGTGGTGCGCGCCGCGGGAACCGCCGAGGGCGTCAAGGCGAACGTCGACGTCCTGGAGTGACGTCCTGCCGATGACGGGGCCTTCGATCAGATGACGGGGCTTTCGATCAGATGACTCGCCTCGAGGTGGGTCGCGTGGGGCGGGCTCACGGCATCGTGGGTGAGATGGCGGTGACGCTGCACACGAATCGTCCGGAACGCGTGACGCCCGGGACGACGCTCTATGTCGGCGACCGTCCACTGGTCGTCTTCGCGTCGCGCGAGCACAAGGGTCGGTGGTTGGTCCGGTTCGACGGCGTGGTCGACCGCACCGACGCGGAGGCGCTCACGGGCGAGGTCCTCACCGCGGATCCACTGGGTCCGCTCCCCGAGGGTGAGCTCTGGCTGCACGAGCTCGTCGGCTCCGAGGTCCGCGACAAGCAGGGTGCCTCGATCGGTACCGTGACTGCGGTCGACGCCAACCCCGCTCACGACATCCTCGTGGTCGACGACGACGTGTTGGTGCCCGTCGTCTTCGTGGTCGAACACCGCGACGGCGTCGTGATCGTCGATCCGCCGGAGGGACTGGTCGACGTCAACCGGCGCGACTGACGTGCGTGTCGATCTGTTCTCCATCTTTCCCGAGTACCTCGACGGGCCGCTGCGGACGTCGCTGCTCGGTCGGGCCAGGGAGGCCGGGATCCTCGACATCCGGATCCATGACCCGCGCGAACACACCACCGATCGGCATCGCAGCGTCGACGACGCGCCCTTCGGTGGCGGCGCCGGGATGGTCATGCGTCCCGAGCCGCTGATCGCTGCGATCGAGGCTGCCGAACCACCGCGTCCGGTCCTGCTCCTCGGAGCATCGGGCACCCGCTTCGATCAGCGGATGGCCCGTGAGCTCTCGGCAGGGGAGGGGTTCGCGCTCGTCTGCGGCCGCTACGAAGGGATCGACCAGCGGGTCGCCGACCATGTCTGCGACGGCGAGCTCTCCGTCGCCGATGTGGTGCTGTCCGGGGGCGAGGCGGCCGCGCTCGTGGTCGTGGAGGCGGTGGCCCGCCTGGTTCCGGGTGTCATGGGGAACGAATCGTCGGGGGTCGACGAGTCGTTCGGGCCGAACGGGCTGCTCGAGTACCCCCACTACACGCGGCCCGCGGAGTTCCGGGGCTGGGAGGTGCCCGAGGCCCTCCGCTCGGGGGACCACGCCCGGATCGAGCGCTGGCGCCGGGCCCAGTCGCTGCGTCGGACCCTCGACCGTCGTCCCGATCTCCTGGCCGGGCGCCCTCTGAGCGGCGACGAGGAGCGGCTCCTCGCGGAGTTCGGACTCGACGACGGATGATCCCGATCCGCTAGAGTTCACTTCCTCCACCCGCCCGTACGGGCCCCCTCTGAGGACGGTCGCGCCATGAATCCCACCGATCTCGTCGATCGCGCCAGCTTGCGCAACGACATCCCCGAGTTCGCACCCGGCGACACGTTGAAGGTCCACGTCCGGGTCGTGGAGGGCAGTCGTGAGCGGGTGCAGGTGTTCCAGGGTGCCGTGATCCGCCGCCAGGGCAGCGGGGTGCGGGAGACCTTCACCGTCCGCAAGGTCAGTTTCGGGGTCGGCGTCGAGCGGACATTCCCCGTCCACTCGCCGATCGTGTCCAAGATCGAGGTCGTCACCCGGGGTGACGTCAGGCGGGCGAAGCTGTACTACCTGCGCGACCGGATCGGGAAGGCCGCCAAGATCAAGGAGAAGCGGGTCTGAGCTCCCGCCCCTTTCCCGGCGGGGGCCGCGTCCGGCCGCCGTTCCCGGGCCTACAATCCTTCTCGTGAGCGCCGAGGATCTCGAGCGGTACGAGACGGACATCGAGCTCCAGCTCTACAAGGAGTACCGAGACGTCCTCCCGATGTTCTCGTTCGTGGTCGAGACGGAACGTCGCTTCTACCTCACGAACTCGGTGCAGATGGACGCCCGCAACCAGGACGGCCGCACCTACTTCGAGCTCCGGCTCCAAGACGCCTGGGTCTGGGACATGTACCGCCCGGCCAGATTCGTCGCGAACGTGAAGGTCGTGACGTTCAAGGACGTCAACATCGAGGAGCTCGCGGGCAAAGACGCCTAGCGACGCTCCCGGGCCCCGGCCCGGACCGCGATGCAGGAGCCGGAGATGGATGGAACCCGCAAGAACCCGCGTCCCGACGGCCGACGTGCGCTCGGGGCGCGGGGCGAGGCCCTCGCCGTGGGTCGCTACCTCGCCGAGGGCTACGAGATCCTCGATCGCAACTGGCGGTGTCGCCAGGGTGAGCTCGACCTAGTCGCGGCGCGCGACCGGGTGTTGGTGTTCTGTGAGGTGAAGACGCGATCGAGCGACCGGTTCGGCGCGCCGATCGAGTCGATCACGCGCGAGAAGCGCCAACGGATCCGCGTGCTCGCGAGCCGGTGGCTCGACGAGCACAAGCCGGTGGTGCGAGAAGTGCGCTTCGACGTTGCTTCGGTGCTCGTGCGTGCCGACGGCGAGACCGTCGTCGAGGTGATGGAAGGCGCCTTCTAGCGTCGCCCGTGATTGCGGACGTGCCGAGCCCAGCACGGGGTGTGCCAGTGCCGGCGGAGGTCCGGCGCGTCGACGGGGACGACGACCTCGTGGCCCGTCCCCGGCCGGATCTCGTGGTCGCACCCGGGGCAGCGGTACGTCTTCACCGCCTGGTACGGCTGCATGTGCCGGACCTCGACCTCGTCGGGATCCATCACCGGGGCGGCATCATCGGGGCCATCAGCGCGGGAGCAGGGCCCAGACGAGCAGGCCGACGATCACCACCAGCGCAGCTCCCACCACGAGGATGTCGCTGCCGCGGGAGACGCGCTTGCGGAACGGGTTGTAGCCCACGCCGGTACGGTACCCGCCATGACCGACGACCCGACTCCGACCTACGAGACCCTCCGGGTGGAGCGCGCCGACGGTGTGGTCACACTCACGATGACGCGACCCGAGAAGAAGAACGCGATGAGCCACCTGATGTTCCGGGAGCTGCTCGCCGTGTTCGAAGACGTCACCGTGCGGCGCGATGACAGGGTGCTGCTCATCACCGGCGAGGGCGACGGGTTCTGCTCCGGTGCCGACCTGACCGATTCGTCGGCGGTCGCCTCGACGCAGGGCCCGGGCGACTCGGTCGACTACATGCGGCTCGTGGCTCGCTGCGCGCTCCGGCTGCACGAGTTGCCGAAGCCGGCGGTCGCCGCGGTGAACGGCGTCGCCGCGGGAGCCGGGTGCAACCTCGCGCTCGGTTGCGACATCGTGATCGCCTCGGAGCGCGCCCGGTTCATCGAGATCTTCTCGAAGCGCGGTCTCGTCGTCGACTTCGGCGGCTCGTGGCTCCTTCCCCGGCTCATCGGGCTCCACCGGGCCAAGGAGCTGATCTTCCTCGCGGAGTCGGTCGACGCGGCTCAGGCCGCTGAGATCGGCTTGGTGAACCGCGTGGTGCCGGCCGATGCACTGCTCGACGAGGCGCGTGCGGTCGCCACGAAGCTCGCCAAGCTCCCACCGATCCAGTTGTCGGTCACGAAGCGGTTGTTGAACCAGTCGCTGTCGGTGTCGATGTCGGACGCACTCGAGTTCGAGGGGATCGCCCAGTCACTGATGTTCCGCACCGCCGACACCACCGAGGCGATGCTCGCGTTCGCGCAGAAGCGCGATCCGAGCTTCCGGGGCGAGTAGCACCAGGAGAAGGAGCGGAGTCGGCGGACAGAACCCGCGGGACTTCAGCTGGTGAGCGGTCGAGCCGACGCAGCGGATTCGACCATCAAGGTAGTCAGGCGGGCTGGACGTCGGCGCCGGTCGTGGCGTCGTCGCGCAGCTCGGCCTGGGCGGCCTGGACCTCGTCCCACGCGGGTTCGATGACCCGGCGGATGAGGCTGTTGTGGGCTTCCCACGCGGCGCCGCAGCGCCCGCAGGTGAGCATGAGCGAGCCGCCCGAGAAGGTCTCGGCGCTGATGAGAGTCGCGTCGTACGGGCACCGTTCGAAGGTCACACGGGATGCTTCGGCATCTCGACCGGATCGCTTGAACCCCGGTCGGCGAACCCGGGACCGACCCCTCGGCCCGATGGCCGGAGATCTCAGCCAGGGTCTCAGGTCGGCCACCAGTGGCCGCCCTCGGAGCGGGCCCATCCGTCGCGTGCGAGGGTGCAGAGCGCCAGGGCAACGGCACCCACGCCGAGGTCACTGCGGTGCGCGAGTTGGTCGGGAGTGGCCGGTTCACCCGCGAACGCGGCGAGGACCCGGGCGGCGTCGCAGTCGACCGGGAGTCGGGCCGGGGCCGGCGTGGGGCGGCGCCGCGAGCCGGGCGTGCATCCGAGCCGGAGGAGGACGTCGTCGTTGCGCAGGAGCGGGTGGGCGCCGTCGCGGATGAGCTCGTTGCAGCCCTCGGCCGCGGGGTTGCGACGGGAACCGGGTAGCGCGAACACGTCGCGTCCGTACCGCATCGCATGCTCGGCGGTGATCCGGGCCCCGCCCCGGGCCGTCGCCTCCACGACCACGGTGATGTCGGCCAGCGCCGCGATGATGCGGTTGCGGATCGGGAACCGCCGCGGTTCGGGTCGGATCCCGAATCCGGACTCGCCGAGGACGAGCCCCGAAGCACGGACCTGCGCGTAGAGCGAGCGGTGGCGGCGTGGGTACTCCACGTCGAGTCCGGTGGCCACGACTCCGACGGTGAGACCACCGGCGTCGAGGGCACCCTGGTGGGCCGCGGCGTCGATGCCGATTGCGAGGCCGCTCACCACGGTCACGCCCTCGGCGACCAGATCGGCGGCGAGGCTGCGGGCGTCGTCGAGACCGTGCGGTGTGGCCGCCCGGGTGCCGACGATCGCCACGCGGGGTGCATCGAGCGCGTCGTACCGCTTGCCCTCGGCGAGCAGGATCGCCGGGTGATCGGGAATCAACTCGGGATCGATGGGGAAGGCCGGATCGACGGCTCGCAACGCTCGGGTCCCGCGGGCCGACACGGTGGCGCCGATCGCGGCGGTGCGACGGGTGTCGGCGGCGAAGGTGTGCCAGTCGCGGCGGGTTGCCGCGGGGACGGGGGGATCGAAGCACCCTGCCGTCGCGCCCCGAGCGACGGCATCGAGCGCATCGACGGGGTCCGGCCACCGCCGGAGCAACGCCCGCAGCCGGGCGTGGGTGATGTCGGGCAATCCGGTGAGGACGGCAGCCGCGGTGACCCCTCGGGAGCTCACGAGACCGCGATGTCGGCGCGGAGCACGCCGGCGGTGGCGAGGTCGGTGGCGGTGATCTCGTCGCGGTCGTCGAGATCGGCGAGCGTGCGGGCCACCCGTCGGATGCGCGCCGACCCCCGACCGGTGAGCTCGCGTGCACCCGAGAGGAACAGCCACGCTTCGGCGGCGGCCGCGCTGAGCGGGACGAAGCGTTCGAGCGCGCCCGCGGGGATGCGCGCGTTGTGGGACCACGAGGTGCCGCACAGGCGAGCCCGTTGGCGCTCGACTGCGACCATCACCTGTTCTCGCGTGACCGCCGACGCCACGCCGGGTGGTTCGTCGAGCTCGCTCGGTTCGACCGGCAGACGGAGATCGAACCGGTCGAGCAGGGGCGCCGAGAGTCGTCGGCCGTACCGAGACCGTTGAGCACGGTCACACCGGCAGGCCCGCGCGCCCAGCCCGCAGGGGCAGGGGTTCGTGCATGCCACGAGCACGAACCGCGCGGGGAACGCGAGCGTCATCCCCTGCCGCGCTATGCGGACGATTCCGTCTTCGAGGGGTTGGCGCAACGCATCGAGGGTCGACGGTGCGAACTCGCCGAGCTCGTCGAGGAAGAGGATCCCGTGGTGGGCGAGGGTGACCTCGCCCGGACTGGGCCGCCCGCTGCCGCCACCGACGAGCGCGGCGGTCGAGGCGGTGTGGTGCGGCGCCCGGAAGGGTGGTGTCGACGCGAGGGTGTGGGTCGGGGCGTGGCCCGCGACCGAGTGGATGCGGGTGACCTCGAGCGCAGCCTCCCGGGTGAGCTCGGGCAGGATCGTGGGGAGGCGGCGGGCGAGCATCGTCTTGCCGGTTCCGGGCGGCCCGACGAGGAGCAGGTGGTGACCGCCGGCGGCGCTGGCCGCGAGCGCGAGCCGCGCGGTGGGCAGACCACGTACGTCGGCGAGATCGAGAGGTTCCTCGGAATCCGCGCCATCGCCCCGATCCGGGGACGGGGGAGGGAGCGCCGGGATCGCGGGCCAGTCCGCCTCTCCCTCGAGGCACGCCCGCAGCTCCGCGAGGGTGCGGGCCGGCCAGATCTCGACGTCGTCGACGAGTGCGGCCTCGGCGGCGTTCGCGAGCGGGACGATCACCCGCCGCACCCCGGCGCGACGCAGGGCGTCGACGAGTGCGAGCACGCCGGGGACCCGGCGGACCGATCCGTCGAGCCCGAGCTCGCCGAGCACACCGAGGTCGGTGACCACGGAGTCGGGGAGGGCCTCGCCGGCGACGAGGAGGCCGATCGCCACCGCGAGCTCGAACCCGGCTCCGGTCTTGCGCAGGCCACCGGGCGCGAGGTTGACGGTGATCCGCTGCATCGGCCAGGGGAGTTCGGACGAGAGCAGAGCGGCACGGACGCGTTCGCGCGACTCGCGTCCCGACGCGTCGGGGAGGCCGACCACGTGGTAGGCGGGCAGCCCCGTGGAGACGTGTACCTCGACACGTACCGGTCGGCCGTCGATGCCGACCAACGTCGCGCTGCGGAGTGTTGCGAGCATGGTGACCCCCGTGATCCATGGAATCGTGCGAATCGGACGGAGGGCCCTCAAGTGGTTGGAACGGTCGTGTAGCCGGGGTGCCTCGACGGCTGGCGCGCACGGTAGCGGAGGGGTGGGACAGCACCCGCCGGACCGGAGCGGTTCGTGCACGCCCCCGGGGTTGGTAGCCTGCACCCTCGCGTCACGGTGTGACGAGGGCTGGTGGTCACGAGCACAGGGTCCCGGCACAGGTTCCAGACGGCAGGCGGATGCGATCTGCGAGCAGCTCCGTGCCCGGAGCGGGGGTACGGCTATGAGCGCCACCACCCAGACCTGGGAGATCGACGGTTACGTCGCGTCGCTCACTGCGTCGAGCGAGCACACCCGTGAGGCCTACGGGCGGGATGTCCGACAGTTCGTCGCCTGGGCGGGCCGCGGCGGCTGCGCCGATCCCGCATCGCTCGACCACGCGACCTTGCGCCGGTACCTCGCGTACCTCACCACCCGCGGCTTCGCGAAGCGCTCGATCGCCCGCAAGGCCGCCGCGCTCCGGTCGTACCTGCGGTACCTGCGCCGCCACGGTGTGGTCGAGACGGACCCCGGCCGGTCGCTGCGCGCGCCGAAGGGTCCGGCCCGGCTTCCGCGCGTTCCGCGCGTCGATGAGGCGAACGCGATGCTCGAAGCCGCGGCGAAGGCGCTTCCCGACGCCGGCACGGGAGACCCCCGTGCGACCGCCATCGCGCGCCGCGACCTCGCTGTCATGGAGATCCTCTACGGCGCCGGCCTCCGCATCGCCGAGTGCTGCGGGCTCACGTTCGAGGGCTGCGACCTGGCCCGGGGTGTGCTGACCGTGCTGGGGAAGGGCTCCAAGGTCCGGCGGGTCCCGCTCGGCGAGCCCGCGATCCTGGCCGTGAACGAGTACCTCGAACTGGGCCGATCCGAGTTGACCGGCCCCGAGACCCCGGCGGACCGAGTATTCCTGAACACCCGGGGCCGTGCGCTCACCCCCCGTGACGCGCGGCGGATCCTCGACCGCTACCCGTTGCCCGACGGCCGTACGATGCATCCCCACGTGCTGCGTCACGCGTTCGCGACCCACCTGCTCGAAGGTGGTGCCGATCTGCGGGTCGTGCAGGAACTGCTCGGCCACACCGACCTGGCCACGACCCAGGTGTACACCCACTTGACCACCGATCGGCTCCGTGCCGTCTACGACGAGACGCATCCCCGTGCCTGATGATCCGATGACCGAGACCGCGGCGCGTGAAGCGGCCGAGATGGTTGCCGAGCTGTGGCGCGACTACAAGGACGGCGGCACGAAGGAAGCGCGGGAGCGCCTGATCCTGCACTACTCGCCGCTCGTGAAGTTCGTCGCCGGTCGTGTCGCGGCCGGGCTCCCGCAGAACATCGAGCAGTCCGACCTCGTGAGCTACGGGATCTTCGGACTGATCGACGCGATCGACAAGTTCGACCCGGCGCGCGGGTTCAAGTTCGAGACCTACGCGATCTCGCGCATCAAGGGCTCGATCATCGACGAGCTCCGGTCGATCGACTGGGTGCCGCGGTCGATCCGTTCGAAGGCGCGCTCGATCGAACGCGCGTACTCCAAGCTCGAGAACGAGTTGAAGCGCACGCCCGGCGACGCCGAGGTCGCCGACGAGCTCGACATGACCGAGGCCGAGCTCGCGCAGAACCTGTCGCAGATCTCGTTCGTGGGTCTCGTCGCGCTCGACGAGCTGCTCACCGTGGGCGGTGAGCGGACCGGCTCCGCGACGTTGGGCGACACCGTCGCCGACCGGGCCCACGATCCTGTCGCCGCGTTCGAGGTCGACGAGATGAAGCACGTCCTCGCCGACGCCATCAATCGCATGCCCGACCGCGAACGCCTCGTGCTCACGCTCTA
>JBBRHS010000015.1:0-18232 GCA_038222385.1 Acidimicrobiia bacterium | reverse complement strand
GGGCGCACGGTGGATCGACGGAAGTTTCTTCGGATCAGCACGCTCGGGGGGACCGCGCTCGCGCTCGGTGGGATGGGCACGGTGCTCGCCGCGTGCGACCCGCTGAAGCTCGCGACCACGCCCGACCCCAACGGTCTGCTGCTGCACCCGTTCTTCGCCGGCCGCAAGCTCGCCACCAGCGGCCAGGTCGTGACCGGCACCGGCTACACGTGGCACGCGAACCCTGACGGGGGAGCGTGCTTCGCGCTCGCCGGAGGCGGGTGGAGCTACGTCAGCAACAGCGAGTCGATCCCGGGCGGCGTGGGCCATCTCCGGTTCGATGCGCACGGCGCGATCGTCGGCGCCGGGAGCTGCCTGACCGGCTCGCTCGTCAACTGTGCCGGCGGTGCGACCCCGTGGGGCACGTGGCTGAGCTGCGAGGAGTTGCCGGGCGGCAGGGTGTGGGAGTGCCACCCGACCGGCGCGGTGCCCGCGGTGGTGCGGCCCGCGCTCGGGCTCTTCAAGCACGAGGCCGCGGCGTGCCACACCGCGAGCAGGCGGATCTATCTCACCGAGGACGAGACCGACGGCGCCCTGTACCGGTTCACGCCCACGGTCTGGGGTGACCTCTCGGCAGGCACGCTCGAGGTGCTCACCTCGACCGGAGGCACCCTGGCCTGGTCGGTCGTCCCGGACCCGAACGGCAGCCCCACGCCGACCCGCAACCAGGTTCCGAACACAATGCGGTTCCGGGGCGGCGAGGGCATCGACATCAGCAACGGTCGTGTGGTGTTCTCCACCAAGGGCGACAACCGCATCTGGGCCTACGATCCCGGCGCCAACACCCTCACGGTGCTCTACGACCCGGCGGTGCAGGTGAACGGCGTGCTCTCCGGTGTCGACAACGTCGAGACCTCGACCGCGGGGGTCATCTACGTCGCCGAGGACGGTGGCAACATGCAGATAGTCCTCGTGCGCGACGACGGGAAGACCTTCCCGGTGGTGGAGTTGCCGGGGGTGACCGGGTCCGAGATCACCGGCCCTGCCTTCGACCCGTCGGGCACGCGCCTGTACTTCTCGTCGCAACGGAACCCCGGCGCGACGTACGAGGTGAGCGGACCTTGGGCCGCGTTCACGACGCCGGGGCCGCCTTGAGCACACCGCACCGCGCTGCCGATGTTCGGGTTGGCCGAGAACCATCCGTTGCCCGGCGGCAACGCGGTCAAGCGGCGTGGGGGGAGCCGCCGGAACCGGCGTCGGGCCGCTGTCTGGGCTCGACGTCGGACGGCGGAGCGGCGCCGTCGGTCTCGGCGCGGAACTGTTCGGGCGACGGCATGTAGTCGGACGCCCGGTGGATCAGGCGGTGCGCGCTCCCGAGCATGCCCTCGTGGCGTTCGTGGTGGCGGTGCTGGGAGAGCCACGCGCTCGCGAGTGCCCCGGTGCCGAACGCGACGGCCGGGACGATGATCACCATGAAGCCGCCGAACAGATCCGTCGCCTGCACCCCGATGCTGTCGGCGATGCTCGTCCAGCCCCGGGCGGTGACGGTACCGACCGCCCAGGCGGCGATCCCGATGGTGAGGATCGAGCCCGACAGCGCGAGTGGGGCACGCAACACGCGCATCGGGCGGTCGGTGAACGCGAGGACGGCGCGCCGACGCCAGATGTTGAAGGCCAGCAGCGCCGCTGCGATCCCGGCGCCGAGGGTCGCCCCGGTCGCGAGCGCCTGACCGATCGGGTGGCCGTTCGTGACGCCCACGACGTCGACCTCCGACGGACGGTCCGGGTCGTAGCGGTTGGGCAGCGTGGATCGGATCCACGCGCTCCCGGGGGAGTCGATGTGCACACTGGCCCGTTGACGGTCGCCGCCCCGGTCCCAGTAGGCGACGTCGAGGTCGAGACCGTCGCTGGCCCTGACTCCGCGGATGCTCGCCACCGCGGGATTCCAGTCGTTCGTGACGGTCGCGTCGTGGCGCCAGTCTTCCCAGATGCGTTGGAGCCGGGCCGCGCTCCCCACCAGGAGCGGCACGGAGAGCACCACGAGCACCACGACCGTCGCCCCGATCAACAGTCGCACCGGGTTCTGCACCGCCCCGCGGACGTGCTGCCACCCGGCCGCGCCGCGCCGCTGGGCGGCCGCGATCGCGCGCTCGACGCGGGACGGGGGCAGATCGGGAGGCGGAGAGGGGTCCATGGCCCTTCCAGTGTGGCCTCGCCGCCGGGGCCTCCACGCGCGCCCCGAAGCGGTCGGAGGCTGGCCGGTCGGTACAGTCGCGCCGATGGCGGATCAGGAGCAGTTCGCAGAACTGGCGATGCCCTACATGGACGCCCTCTACTCCGCCGCGCTCCGGATGACCCGCAACCCCTCCGACGCCGAGGACCTCGTCCAGGAGACGTACCTCCGGGCCTATCGGGGTTTCCCGGGTTTCCAGGAGGGCACCAACCTGAAGGCCTGGCTCTACAAGATCCTGACCAACACCTTCATCAACATCTATCGGGCGAAGAAGCGTCGGCCCGAGCAGGTCGATCTCGACGACACCGAAGACTTCTACCTCTACCGCAGGCTCGGTGGCCTCGAGGCGGTCGAATCGCAGCGCACCCCCGAATCCGAGGTCCTCGACCAGATGCCGGAGGCGGTGGTCAAGGAAGCCCTCGAGGCGTTGCCGGAGCAGTTCCGGATGGCCGTGCTCCTCGCCGATGTCGAAGGATTCTCCTACAAGGAGATCGCCGAGATCACCGAGGTTCCGATCGGAACGGTGATGAGTCGGCTCCATCGTGGAAGAAAGCAGCTGCAGAAGCGGTTGTGGGATCTGGCTGTCGAACGAGGTCTCGTCGAGGGGGCCTCGCCGACGGTCACGGGGGGTTAGCGATCACATGAGCGACGACATGAGCCCGATCACATGAGCCGGTCGACATGACCGAGCCGCCCGAGCGCGTCGAGCGCGTCGAGGGGGTCGACTGCGACCAGGCGATCATCGAGATCTACGAGTATCTCGACGGCGAGCTCACCGTCTGGAAGCGGACGGCCATCGCCCAGCACCTCGACGACTGCCCGCCGTGTGCCCACGGCTTCACCTTCGAGATCGAGCTACGCCAGGTCATCGCATCGAAGTGTCGGGACCAGGTCCCTCCCGACCTGAAGCGGCGGATCGCCGAAGCCCTCGGTCTCGACCCGGGCTGAGCCGACCGGTTCCCCCCGCCCCGCCGTCCGCATCTACGATGACGACGTGTTCGAGACGATCCCCGCACCCATCGCCGAGCTCTGGTTCTTCTGGCTCGCGCCGATCTTCCTCCTCAGCTTCGTCGGTGTGCTCGGCCTTCTCGCGCTCGGGTACTACCAGAAGGTCGTCAAAGTGAAGCGGGGCCGGTAAGGCGATGGCTCCCGCCCCGGTCGTCGACTTCCCCGTCGAGGGTGTCGAGGGTGACCGGGGCACGAACGCGCCGGATCCGGTCGACTGGGACCTCGCGCTGCGGGTCGCCCGCCGGGTCGCGGGTCGCGAGCCGCTCGCAGCGTCGTACCTCGCCGATTCGCTCCGTCGCGACTTCATCGCGGTCACCGTCGAAGCCGAGGCGCTCGTCACCGAGTTCACAGGTCTGCGGCCTCCGGGACCGGCCCGGGGTCAGCTGCTCGATCGCGAGGGCTGGGTCGAGGCGAACATCGCGTCGATGCAACGATTGCTCGAGCCGCTCACCAGCAAGGTCGGCGATCGCGTCGCCCGGAGCCCGCTCGCCCCGGTCGGACGCCGGGTCGCCGGCACCGAGATGGGCATGCTGCTCGGGTGGGCGGGCAAGCGGGTGCTCGGCCAGTACGACCTCCTCGTTCCCGACGACCCGGAGCATCCGTCCGACGACGATGCCGTCTACTACGTCGGGCCGAACGTGCTCGGCCTGGAGAAGCGGTACGCGTTCCGACCGCGAGACTTCCGGCTCTGGATCGCGCTGCACGAGCTCACCCACCGAGCCCAGTTCACGGCGGTGCCGTGGCTGCGTCCGTACTTCCTCTCGCTCGTCGAGCAGTCGTTGACGCTGGTCGAACCCGACCCGACCCGGCTCCTGCGGGTCCTCGGACGGGTCGCCGACAACCTCCGGCGTGGCCGCAATCCGCTCGACGACGGAGGCCTCGTCGGACTGTTGGCAACACCGGAACAGCGGGCGTTGTTGGGTCAGACGCAAGCCCTCATGTCGCTCCTCGAGGGCCACGGCAACCTCGTGATGAACCGGCTCGGTCGCGAGCACGTGGCGGGCCAGGCACGCATGGCGCACATCCTGCAGGCGCGGCGGAGCACCGGCGGTGTGACCGCGCTCGTGCAGAAGCTGCTCGGGTTCGAGATGAAGATGCGCCAGTACGAGGTCGGCGAGCGCTTCTGCGACGCCGTTGTGGCCGAAGCCGGGCTCCACGCGCTCGATGCCGCCTGGCAGGGACCGGAACAGCTCCCGACCCTCGACGAGCTCGATCAGCCCGTCGAGTGGTTGCGTCGCGTCGGCGCGTAGCCGGTGCCCGTCGTTCTCGTCGTCGACGACGAGCCCGACATTCGCACGCTCATGAAGATCAACCTGGAGGCTGCGGGGTACTCGGTCGTCACCGCGGCCAGCGGCGAGGAGGCGCTTGCGCTCGTCCACCGTGAGCCACCCGACGCGATGTTCCTCGACCTCATGATGGCGGGGATCGACGGGTGGGAGGTGCTCGCCGAGCTGAAGGCCGGCCGGGGTGCGGGATCGGAGATCCCCGTGTTCCTGGTCACCGCGTTGCACGACGGGGAGCTGCGCGTGCGGGGCGGGATCGAAGGGGCGCTGCGGTACATCACGAAGCCGTTCGATCCCGGCGAGCTCGTGCACGCGCTCGAGCAGGTGCTCGATCCGCAGGCGCCGTCGGAACGGGAGCTGCGCAGGCGGGTGCAGTCCGCCGCGCTGGAAGCGCTCGCCCGTTCGGAAACCGGGACCGACGCCGCTGCCGACGCCCCGTCGGATCCTCGCGTCCGCCTCACGCGACTCGAACACACTCCCGCGTACCCGATGTCGTCGACGCCGGTGCAGCAGTCGCAGGATCGGCTCGCGTCGCTCACGGCCAAGCAACGACGACTCGTCGACGAGCTCGCGACCGGCGCATCGGTCGCGACCGTTGCCCGGGAGGTCGGCACGAGTCGGAGCAGCGTCTACGCGAGTCTCCGACGCATCTGTCGCAAGCTCGATCTGACGGGGACTCGCGACCTGCTCGGGCTGGTCCGCAACGAGAACCAACGCCGAGATTCGTGATGCGGTTCGAACCGCTCCGACGCCTGCACTCCGCACGCGGCGACTTCGCCGACCTGCGGGCGCCTGTTGTCGTCGCGTGCTCGGGAGGGGCCGACTCCCTCGCGTTGCTCGCGCTCTCGGTGCTCGCCGATCTCGATCCGGTCGCGGTGCACGTCGATCACGGGTTACGTCCCGGGAGCGGTGCCGAGGGCCGGTTCGTCGAGGAAGCCGCGGTCCGACTCGGCGGCGGGTTCTGTTCCCGCCAGGTCGCGGTCGCGCCCGGCCCGAACCTGGAGGCACGGGCCCGCGGCGCGCGCTACCGCGCACTGGAGGGGGTCCGGCGCGAACTCGGTGCCTCCTGGGTGCTCACCGGGCACACCGCCGACGACCAGGCGGAGACCGTGCTCCTCAACGTGTTGCGGGGCGCGGCGACCGACGGCCTCGCGGGGATCCCGGCTCGTCGTGGCTCGCTCGCCCGTCCGCTCCTCGGCGTCCGGCGGGCCGACACCCACGCGATCTGTCGCGCCCTCGGTCTCTGTCCGATCGACGATCCGATGAACGCCGACCCTGCGTTTCGCCGTGTGTTCATCCGCCGAGAGGTGCTCCCCGCGTTGGAACGGGCCGCGCGTCGCGACCTCGTTCCCGTGCTGGCCCGCCAGGCCGAGGTCCTGCGGGCCGAGTCCGAGCTCCTCGACACCTTGGCGACCGACGCGCTCCGCCGGACCGGTGGCCCCACGCCCCGCGGTTCCGAGCTCGCGGGCCTCCCCGTCGCGCTCGCACGCCGCGCCGTCCGGCTGTGGCTCGGTGCCCCGGCGCCGTCGTTCGACGAGGTCGATCGGGTCCTCGCGGTGGCACGCGGTGAGGTCCGGGCCGTGGAGCTCGGCGGGTCCCGCCGGGTGGAACGGAGCGGGGGGTCGCTCCGACTCCGGGTGCAGGCGTCGACGCCGGGCGCGGTGATGATGAGTTTCCCCGGTGTCGCCACGTCGAACACGCTGCGCCTCGAGAGCTGGGTCGAGCGCGCCGCACCGGTCCGCTGGCCCGATGGCCGCTGGACGTGCGTGCTCGATGCCGAGGTGGCCGGCGACGTCGGCCGACTCGTCGCGCTCGATGCCGCCACCGGTGTCCTCGCCCGTGTCGACGGAGCCGAGTTGTGGAGGGTCGGCTACGGTGTCGGCACTTCCGCCCGGACCGGTCCGGGTACACGCCGCTTTCTGTGGATCACTGCAGAGGTGAGCGGGGTGAAAGTCGCGAATACGGACGTCGCGGCGCACGACATCACGGGAGAGCGAGCGTGATCGATCCTCAACTCGGCCGGATCGTCGTCGGCGAGAGCGACCTCCGAGACCGCGTCACCGCGATCGGCAAGGAGATCACGGCCGACTACGCCGACAATCCGCCGCTGCTCGTCGGCGTGCTCAAAGGTGCGTGCGTGTTCATGAGCGATCTCGCCCGGGCGATCGACCTCCCGGTGGAGTTCGACTTCATGGCCGTCGCGTCGTATGGATCCGCCACCCGCACGAGCGGCGTCGTGCGGATCGTCAAGGACCTCGACATCGAGCTCACCGACCGGCACGTCGTGATCGTCGAAGACGTCGTCGACTCCGGCCTCACCCTGGGGTACCTGCGCAAGAACCTGGCCGCTCGGCGTCCGGCCTCCCTCGAGGTGTGTGCACTGCTCCTCAAGGAGGGCCTCCAGAAGGAGGAGCCGGACCTGAAGTACGTGGGTTTCCGGATCCCGCCCGACTTCGTCGTCGGCTACGGCCTCGACGTCGCGGAGCGGTACCGCAACCTCCCCCACATCGCGGAGTACCTCGAGTAGGCACCACCAGCTTTTCTCGTCGGCTGTGAGCGGCCTGTAACCTTTCTGGCCTTGAACAAGCAGCGACGCAACCTCGTCGTCATCGTGGTGGTTGCCCTCCTCGGTGTCGTGGTGTTCACCCAGGTGCTGCGTCGCGACTCGGCCCGCAAGAGCCTCGATCTCTCCACCTACGAGAACCGCCTCGCGAACGGCCAGGTAGAAGAGGCGACGCTCTACGACCGTGACCACATCGTGAAGGGCACGCTCACGAACGGCACCGAGTACGAGGTGCGGTTCCCGGAGCAGTACACCGACGAGATCACCAAGGAGATCCGCGACGCCGACGTCGCGAAGTTCAGCGTCGATTCGCAGAAGCCGAACCCCTGGTTGTCGTTCGTCGCCGGGATGATGCCGTTCCTGCTGATCATCGGGCTCGCCATCTTCTTCATGAGCCAGATGCAGGGCGGCGGCAACCGCGTGATGAGCTTCGGCAAGTCGCGCGCCAAGGCGGTCTCGAAGGACCAACCGAAGACGACCTTCGCCGACGTCGCCGGCCTCGACGAAGCGGTGGAGGAGCTGCAGGAGATCAAGGACTTCCTCGCGTCGCCGACGAAGTTCCTCGACATGGGGGCGAAGATCCCCAAGGGCGTCCTGCTCTACGGTCCCCCGGGAACGGGGAAGACGTTGCTCGCCAAGGCGGTCGCGGGTGAGGCCGGCGTCCCCTTCTTCTCGATCAGCGGGTCCGACTTCGTCGAGATGTTCGTGGGTGTGGGCGCGTCGCGGGTGCGCGACCTGTTCGAGCAGGCGAAGAACTCGGCTCCGGCGATCATCTTCGTCGACGAGATCGATGCGGTCGGCCGCCACCGGGGAGCCGGCGTCGGCGGTGGCCACGACGAGCGCGAGCAGACGCTGAACCAGCTCCTCGTCGAGATGGACGGGTTCGACGTGAAGACGGGTGTGATCCTGCTCGCGTCCACGAACCGACCCGACATCCTCGACCCTGCGCTGCTCCGGCCCGGTCGGTTCGATCGCCAGATCGTGGTCGACCGACCCGACCTCGAGGGCCGCAAGGCCATCCTGCGGGTCCACGCGCAGTCGAAGCCGCTCGCCGACGGTGTCGACCTCGACGTGATCGCGCGGCGGACCCCCGGCTTCACCGGTGCCGACCTCGCGAACCTCATGAACGAGGCCGCGTTGCTCGCGGCCCGCTACGACCTCAAGCAGATCGGCCTCGTCCAGCTCGAAGAGGCGATCGACCGGGTCATGGCCGGACCCGAGCGCCGGAGCCGGGTGATCTCCGAGCGCGAGCGACGGGTCATCGCGTACCACGAGGGTGGGCACGCCCTCGTGAGCCACGCGCTCCCGAACACCGACCCGGTGCACAAGGTCTCGATCATCCCCCGCGGGCGAGCGCTCGGATACACCCTCACGTTGCCGATGGAAGACAAGTTCCTCGTCACGCGCAGCGAGCTCACCGACGAGCTCGCGATGTTGCTCGGTGGCCGCACCGCCGAGGAGCTGATCTTCGCCGACCCGACCACCGGCGCGCAGAACGACATCGAGCGGGCGACCGTGGTCGCCCGGCAGATGGTGACCGAGTTCGGCATGAGCGACGCCCTCGGCCCCATGCGGTTCGGTCAGGCTCAGGGCGAGGTCTTCCTGGGGCGCGACTTCCAGTCGACTCCCGACTACTCCGACGATGTAGCGATGCGCATCGACAACGAAGTTCGTTCGCTGATCGACGGCGCGCACGTCGCGGCGCGCGACATCCTCGAGACCAACCGCGCCGTGCTCGAGCACCTCGCCGATGCGCTCATGGAGCACGAGACGCTCGAAGCCGACGCGGTGCAGGCGATCCTCGAGCCGGTCGACGTGTACGAGCGGACTCCGGGGAGCAGCCGACCATCGGCAGCGGCCGCGAGCGACACCCCACCTCGTCGATCGCCGCCGGCCCGTGCCTGACGACGACGACGACCAACCCCCCGGCTCGGTCCCGATCCAGCGGGATCGGATCGCGTCCGCCGTGCGAGAGATCCTGATCGCGATCGGAGAGGATCCCGACCGCGACGGCCTGGTTCGCACCCCCGAGCGGATCGGCGACATGTACGCCGAGATCTTCAGCGGACTGCACGACGATCCGTCGCGCCACCTCGCGGTCACGTTCGAGGCCCATCACGACGAGATGGTGATGATCCGCGACATCCCCCTGGCGAGCGTCTGCGAGCACCACCTGATCCCGTTCACGGGCCGCGCCCATGTCGCCTACATCCCCGGCGGCGACGGTCGGATCACCGGGTTGTCGAAGATCGCCCGTCTCGTCGACGGGTTCGCCAGGCGACCGCAGGTGCAGGAGCGGCTCACCACACAGATCGCCGACGCTCTCGTCGACGTGCTCGACCCCGACGGCGTCTTCGTGGTGATCGAGGCCGAGCACCTCTGCATGTCGATGCGGGGCGTCCGCAAGCCGGGTGCGCTCACTGTGACCTCGGCGGTGCGCGGCCTCTTCAAGGCCAACCCGGCGACCCGCGCCGAGGCCATGAGCTTCATCGGCCAGGCCGGCCGACGTTTCTGAACGTCATCTGACCTCCCGGCGCTCGGGTGGGCGGACGGTACGCTCTGGCCGATGTTCACCTGGGAGCACCTCCTGAGCGGTCCGCGCGCCCCGGTGATGGGCGTGGTGAACGTGACCCCCGACTCCTTTTCCGACGGCGGCCGCTTCCTCGATGCCGACGCCGCGGTCGCCCACGGCCTCTCCCTCGTGGCCGACGGTGCCGCGGTGCTCGACGTGGGTGGGGAGTCGACCCGCCCGGGGGCCGAGCCCGTCGGTGCCGACGAGGAGCTCCGACGGATCGTGCCGGTGGTCCGACACCTCGTCGACGAGCTCGCGACCGGAGAGGTGTCGGTGCCCGTGAGCATCGACACCACCAAGGCTGTGGTCGCGGCCGCCGCCCTCGATGCCGGCGCAGTGATCGTCAACGACGTCTCGGCCGGCCGGAACGACCCGGCGATGTTCGCGGTGGTGGCCGAGTCGCGCGCCGGATTCGTCGCCATGCACATGCTCGGTGCGCCGCCCACGATGCAGGCACGTCCTCGCTACGACGACGTCGTGGGTGAGGTCGCCGACTTCTTGGTCGAACGGGTCAGCGCGGCCCGAGCGGCGGGGATCGATGCCGGGGCGCTGATGGCCGACCCGGGCATCGGGTTCGGCAAGCGGGTCGAGCACAACCTCGAGCTCGTCGCCCGACTTCCCGAACTCGCGACGCGTGTCGGAGTGCCGGTCCTGGTCGGGACCTCACGCAAGGCGTTCATCGGATCGGTGCTGGGTGGCTCCGACCCGACGCAACGCGACGACGGCACATTGGCCACGGTGACCTGGGCGCTCGACCACGGCGCGGCGATGGTACGCGTGCACGACGTGCGTGCCGCGGCCCGTGCGGCGCGGCTGCTGCACGTCATGGAGGAGAGCGCGGCATGAGAGGTCGGTGGGCTCAGGGGCTCGAACCCCGGTTCTTCTGTTGGATCATCAAGGATCGCCTCGCCGGTTCGGAACGGCCGGGCGGGTTCGCTCGCAACCACCGCAAGGTCCGCCGCCAGGAGGAGTTGATCTGGCTCCGCCAACACGGCTTCACCCACGTGGTCTCGTTGCTCGACTCGTCACACAACCTGCACGCGTACGACGAAGCGGGGATCGCCTATCTCCAGGTCCCGTTGGGTCGCAGCGACGAGCTGCCCCGGCGACTGCAGGAGATCTACGGCACCATCGCCCGCTACCTCGACGACCCGGCGGAGCGGGTGCTCGTGCACTACGAGGAGTTCGGTGACCGACTGGTCGGTGTCTTCGCCGGGTACCTGATCTACACCGGCCTCGTGCCCGAGGGTCCGCATGCGATCCAGGTGCTCGAGAAGCAGACCGGTCGCCAGATGGGAGCCGTCGGCCGTGAGATCGTCGCCGCCACGCTCTCCGAGCGTCTCCTGCGCCAACGCGCCGAATGATCGGGAGGCGGGAGACCTGATGACCGACCGGATCCTGATCGTCGGGCTGCGTGAGCTCGGGGTGCACGGCGTCCTCCCGGAGGAGCAGACCCGTCCGCAGCCCTTCGAGGTCGACGTCGAGCTCGAGGTCGACGTGAGCGACGCGGGAGTGAGCGACGATCTCGAGGACACGGTCGACTACGCCGCGGTCTCCGAGGCGATCGCCCGGGTGGTGTCGTCGGAGCGGTACCACCTGCTGGAGCGGCTGGCGACGAGGATCGGCGAGGTCTGTTGCGCCGACTCGCGTGTCACGGGTGTGACCGTGACCGTCAGGAAGCTCAACGCGCCTGTGCGGGCGATGCTCGACCATGTCGCCGTCCGGATCCGCCGGTAGCGGGTGACGACAGGGAACGTGGGACCGCGCGCGTACCTCGGACTGGGCGCGAACCTCGGGGATCGGGCCGGCGCGCTCCAGCGGGCGGTGAACAGCTTGATCGTCACCACGGGGGTCGCTGTCGTCGCGATCTCCGACGTCTACGTGACCGAGCCCGTCGGTGGTCCCGAGCAGCCCGAGTTCTACAACGCGGTCGTGGCCCTGGAGACCGACCTGACCGCGTGGAACCTCCTCGAGATCGCACAGCGGCTCGAACACGACGCGCACCGTGTCCGCCACGAGCACTGGGGACCCCGCACCCTCGACGTCGACGTGCTGCTCGTGGGCGACACCCAGCTCGACGAACCCGATCTGGTGGTTCCCCATCCGCGCATGTGGGATCGTGGCTTCGTCCTCGCGCCGTTGGCCGACGTGGCTCCCGAGCTCGTCCACGTGCCTGCCTCGGGCGGTTGGCGAGGGGTGCGGCGGGCCGACGTATCCTTGGTGCTTCCCGAGCGGCGGTAAGTCGTCCGGACCCACTGCGGCCGGAACGAGAGGAACCGTGCACGAATCCACGCCGTCGCGTCCCAGCGGTCCCCGAGGCGTCGCGACGCCGCACCCCACCCGGCCGCGCCCGGTCGCGATCGTCGGACCGGGTCGCGCCGGTCGTGCCGTCGGAGCAGGTCTGCGGGGAGCCGACTGGCCCGTGGTGGCCGTCGCCGGGCGCCGGCTCGACGCCCCGTCGACGCTCGCAGCCGCCGCGGAGCTCGGGGCCCCCGCGCGCGTCGTCGAAGACGTGAGCCGGGGCGCCGAGGTGGTCATCCTCGCTGTCCCCGACGACGCGATCGCGGCGGTCGCCCGATCGGTCGTCGGATCTGTCGACGCCGGGGTGCTCGTGATCCACGTCGCCGGATCACGCGGTCTCGAGCTGTTCGGTGAGGGGGCCGGCCTCCGTCCCGACGTCCGCTTCGGGGCGCTCCACCCCCTCGTGTCCATCCCCACCCCCGACCCGCGCCACCTCGATGGTGGTTGGTGCGCGGTGGCCGGCGACCCCGAGGTGTACGAACTGGCAGACGCACTTGGTCTCCAGGCGTTCACGGTCGCCGACGGCGATCGGGCGCGGTACCACGCGGCCGCGTCGATCGCCGCCAACCACGTGGTCGCGCTGCTGAGCCAAGTGGAGCGTCTGGCGGAGAGTGCCGCCGTGCCGCGGGCGGCGTTCTACCCACTCGTGCGCGGCGTGGTCGACAACTCCGAGGCCATCGGGCCCCGCGACGCCCTCACCGGGCCCGTGAAGCGCGGTGACCGGGAGACGGTCGACCGGCATCTCGCCGCGCTTGCCCCGGAGGAACGGGCGCTCTATCGCGCGGTGGCCGCCGAAGCGCTCCGACTGAGTGGCCGCGACGACCCCGAGCTCGAGGCACGACTCCGGTGATCACCTGCACGACGATCCCCGAGGTGCGGGCCGCGTGCGAAGCGGCGCGACGCGACGGTCGCCGCTTGGGTTTCGTCCCGACGATGGGCTTCTTCCACGCCGGCCACCGCTCCCTCATGCGATCGGCGCGGTCCGAGAACGACTTCGTGGTCGTCTCGATCTTCGTGAACCCCCTCCAATTCGGCCCGAGGGAAGACCTCGCGGCGTATCCCCGTGATCCCGAGGGCGATGCTCGGGTGGTCGAGGCGGAAGGGGTCGATGTGCTCTTCGCCCCGACGGTCGAAGAGATGTACCCGGAACCGACGCACACGATCGTGCACGTCGAGGACCTGACCGACGATCTCTGCGGCGCGGCGCGTCCGACCCACTTCGACGGCGTGACGACTGTGGTCGCGAAGCTGTTCTCGATCATCGGTCCGTGTCGCGCGTACCTGGGTCGCAAGGACTTCCAACAGCTCGCCGTCGTTCGGCGGATGACGACCGATCTGAACCTTCCGGTCGAGGTCGTCGGGTGCCCGCTCGTCCGCGAGGGCGACGGACTCGCGATGTCGAGTCGCAACGCGTACCTCTCCGAGCCGGAACGCGACGCCGCAACGGTGCTGTCGAAAGCGTTGTTCTGGGCGTCCGAAACGGTCGTGCGGGGCGCGCGTGACCCCGAGGCGGTCAGCGCGTCGATCCGCCAGGTCGCGGCGCTCGAACCGACCGTGGCCCTCGAGTACGTCGAGGTGCGAACCGCGCGGGAGCTCGCGCCGGTCGAGGTGCTCAGCGGCGACGTGGTGGTTGCCGTCGCGGCCCGGGTGGGGCGAGCGCGCCTGATCGACAACTGCACACTCTCGATCCACGGCGACGACGTCTGGGTCGACCTCGGGATCGTCGTCCGGCCGGGAACCTAGGCTCACCTCATGCGTGGAGCGATCTGAATGTGGAGCGAACGGTGCTGGATCGATGCCTGGAGCTGCGTGGACGCTCCAGTGAGCGGAGCAGTCTGAGATGTTCGATCTGCTGGTGCTCGGGTCCGGGGTGGCCGGCCTCTCCGCCGCGATCAGGGCCGCGCGGGCGGGGCTCACGGCTCTCGTCCTCACCAAGGGTGAGCTGAGCAGCTCCACGACCCAGTACGCCCAGGGCGGGGTGGCGGCCGCGCTCACCACCGGTGATTCCCCCGAGCTGCACCTCGCCGACACGCTCACCGCGGGTGCTGGCCTCTGTGATCCCGAGGCGGTGCGGGTGCTCGTCTCCGAGGGACCCGACCGGGTCCGTGATCTCATCGCCCTGGGCGCAGTGTTCGATCGCACCGGCGACGGTGAGGCCGCAGCGCTCGCGCTCGCGCGGGAGGGGGGTCACTCCCTCGCGCGGATCGTGCACGCGGGGGGCGACGCGACCGGTGCCGAGATCGAACGGGCGCTGGTGGCATCGGTCCGGGCGCTCCACGCGATCGAGGTCAGGGAGCGCTGCTTCACCGCAGATCTGCTCGTCGAAGCCGGCCGTTGCGTCGGCGTCGTCGCGCTCGACCCCGGCGGCGCGGCGTTCGAGGTCCGAGCCCGTCACACCGTGCTCGCCACCGGCGGGGCCGGTCAGATGTTCGCGGTCACCACGAACCCGGCCCTCTCCACCGGCGACGGAATCGCGATGGCGATCCGTGCGGGCGCGGCGGTGGCCGACCTCGAGTTCGTGCAGTTCCACCCCACGGCACTCCACCACCCGGTGATGCCCCGCCCGTTGCTCTCCGAGGCGTTGCGCGGAGAAGGCGCGGTCCTGCGCGACGAACGCGGCGTGGCGTTCATGGCCGGGGAGCACCCGCTCGGTGATCTCGCACCTCGTGATGTCGTGTCCCGGGCGATCACGCGGCGGCTCCTCGACCGGGGCATCGAACACGTCTGGCTCGACGCGACCGAGATCGACGGGTTCGCTTCGCGCTTCCCCACGATCTGGCACGCGTGCACCGTGGCGGGGCTCGACTCCAGTCGGGAGTGGCTACCGGTCGCGCCCGCGGCGCACTACCTCTGCGGCGGCCTCGCCACTGATCTCGACGGCGCGACGACCGTTCCCGGGCTCTGGGCGTGCGGCGAGGTGGCCTGCTCGGGGGTGCACGGCGCGAACCGCCTCGCGTCGAACTCCCTGCTCGACGGTCTGGTCTTCGGTCCCCGGATCGTCGACGCGATCGAGCGTGGGAAAGCCGAGCCGTCCGCCACGGGTGTGCTCCGCGGGATCCTCGGAGACGCGATCGGTTCGACGATCCCCGACGAGACGGTGACCGCCGAGGCGCCGACGCTCGTGTCGCTGCAGGAGCTGATGACCCTCGACGCCGGCGTCCTGCGCGACGCCGCGAGTCTCGAGCACGCAGCCGGGCTGCTGGCTCTGCCGACGGCCGGGCCCGACATCGTGCAGTGGGAGTTGGCGAACCTCGTCACCGTGGCTCGGGCTCTCGTGCGGGCCGCGCTCGTCCGCCGTGAATCGCGCGGGACCCACACCCGCCTCGACCATCCCGACGCGGCCGATGCGTTCCTCGGGCGGTTCGTGCACGTCGGGTCGGCGGCGCCGGAGCTGGTCATGCTCCCGGCCGAGGTGCCGGCGTGAACTTCTTCGATCCGCCTGCGTCCGCCGTGCGCGACGTCGTGACCCGCTCGCTGGCCGAGGACCTCGGACAGTTGGGCGACCTCACGTCGCTCGCGGTCATCCCGGCCGATGCCGTCGGACGCGGACGGTTCGTCACGCGCGCCGACGGCGTGCTCGCGGGTACCGCCGCCGCGACCGAGACCTTCCGCCAGCTCGACCCGGCCGTCACCGTCGACTGGCTGGTCGGCGACGGCGCCCCGATCCGGGCCGGCGCTGATCTCGGAACCGTCTCTGGTCCGCTCCGTTCCGTGCTCACCGGCGAACGGACCGCGCTCAACCTGCTGCGCCACTGCTCGGCGATCGCGTCGCTCACGAACCGGTTCGTGGAGGCGGCCGCGGGTCGGACCCGCATCCTCGACACCCGCAAGACGACCCCGGGTCTGCGGGCGCTCGAGAAGGCAGCAGTGCGGGCCGGGGGCGGAGTGAACCACCGCGAGTCGTTGTCGGACGCAGTCTTGATCAAGGACAACCACCTCGTCGCCTGTGACCTCGGTGAGGCGATCGGGCGCGCCCAGGCGCAGTGGCCCGGTCGGCTCGTCGAGTGCGAGTGCGACACCCTCGATCAGGTGGTCGCGGCGCGCGCCGCCGGCGCCGACCGCATCCTGCTCGACAACATGTCGCCCGAGCTCGTGAAGGAAGCGATCGGATTGCTCGAGGGCACGGTCCCGGTCGAGGTGTCGGGAAACGTGAACCTCGAGACCATCGGCGCCTACGCGGCCGTCGAACCCGAGTTCGTCTCGGTCGGGGCCATCACCCATTCGGCGGGCCACCTCGATCTCGCCCTCGACTTCGACTGACCGGAGATCAGGACCCATGCTCCTCGCCATCGACGCCGGCAACACCCAGACCGTCATCGGCCTCTTCAACGGAGCCGAGCTCGCCGACCACTGGCGCATCGCGAGCGTCGCCGAACGCACGTCCGACGAACTCGCACTCATGATCCAGCAGTTCCTCGGGTTCCACGGGTTCTCGTTCGACGCGCAGGTCACGGGTGTGGTGATCGCGTCGGGGGTCCCGCGCGTCACGGCCGAGCTCCGCACGATGACGCAGCGGTACTTCGGGTTCGAGGCCGTCGTGCTCGAACCGGGGGTTCGCACCGGGATGCCGATCCTCTACGACAACCCGAAGGAGGTCGGTGCCGATCGGATCGCGAACGCCGTCGGCGCCTACGACCTCTACGGTGGACCCACGATCGTCGTCGACTTCGGCACCGCCAACACGATCGAAGCGGTCAGCGAGAAGGGCGAGTACCTCGGCGGGGCGATCTTCCCCGGGATCGAGATCTCGATGGACGCGCTGTTCGCCCGGGCGGCCGCGCTCCGACGCGTCGAGCTCGTCCCGCCGAAGAACGTGATCGGCAAGAGCACGGTCGAGTCGATCCAGTCGGGCGCGGTGTACGGGTTCAGCGGCCAGGTCGACGCCCTCGTCGACCGGTTCCAGGCCGAGTTGGGACCAGGGCCCGTGGTCGCCACCGGTGGCCTGGCGGAGCTGATGACCCAGTACTCGCGTACGATTCAGCACCACGAGCCGTGGTTGACGCTCCACGGCCTCCGGATCGTGTTCGAGAGAAACGAGTAGCCGTGCGTGTTCTCGTGACCGGGATGGGCGGAGAGCTGGGGACGCGGGTCACCCAGCTGCTCGAGGAACGCCCCGAGGTGAGCGAGATCCACGGGGTCGACTTCGTCCCGCCCCGGCGGCGCCTCCGCCACGCCGAGTTCCATCGCATCGATCCCCGCGACCGCGAGAAGCTCGTAGCGTTCGTCAGCGACTTCGCCCCCGACGCCGTCGCGCACTTCGGGGTCTACGAACCGCATTCTCGTATGGGCCCGCGCGACGCGAAGGAGCGGACCGAGGCCTGCACGGTTGGCGCGATCGGCGCCGCAGCGCGCACCGGCAAGCTCGAACGGGTCGCGGTGCGCAGCGGGCTCGAGGTCTACGGCCGGACACGCGGCCTTCCCGCGGTCCCCGATGAGCGGTCCTTCCTGGCGCCCGGCAGCGCGTACGGCCGGAGCTGTCTCGAGGTCGAGGCGCTGTGTCGCGGGCTCGGCCGACGCGACGGCTTCGCAGTGTCGACGCTGCGGATGGCTTCGGTGGTGGGGTCGCACGTCCCGAGTCCGCTCGGTCGCTTGCTCCGGCTCCCGCTCGTTCCCGTCCCCGCGTTCGCCGATCCCGCGTTCTCACTGCTGCACCAGGAAGACGCCGCGCGGGCGATGGTCGAAGCGCTCTGCGCCGGGTACGACGGCCCGTTGAACGTCGTCGGTCCGGGCGCGGCCACGCCATGGCAGGCGGTGCGCCTCGGAGGTCGGGTCCCCGTTCCCGTGTTCGGTCCCGGGTGGGGTGCTGCGGCCCGCATGGCCGAGCTCGCGGGTGCGCCGGTACCCGAGCACGTGATCGAGTTGATGCAGCGGGGACGCACCGCCGACGGGAGTCGCATCGTCGATGCACTCGGTCTCGACGACCTGCGCTCCACCCAGGAGGTCTGCACCGAGCTCTACGAATGGGCGACCGTCACCCCCATCCACCGGATGGAGGCCGTCGCGTGAGCGCCGGCGGAGGTCCGGACGTGGGGGCGGTTGCCGGTGCGGGTGGGCGATCAAGGACCGCAGTCGGCGCACGCCGAGGTGTCGCGTGAGCGCCGGCGGAGGTCCGGACGTGGGGGCGGTTGCCGGTGCGGGTGGGCGATCGAGGACCGCAGTCGGCGCACGCCGAGGTGTCGCGTGAGCGCCGGCGGAGGTCCGGACGTGGGAGCGGTTGCCGGTGCGGGTGGGCGATCGAGGACCGCAGTCGGCGCACGCCGAGGTGTCGCGTGAGCGCCGGCGGAGGTCCGGAC